>SXVG01000028.1 GCA_005791685.1 Methylotenera sp.
CGTGGTTGCGACCGCATCGTGCCGGTCGACGTTTACGTGCCGGGTTGCCCACCGACGGCTGAAGCCTTGCTGTACGGGATTATTCAATTGCAAAACAAAATTAAACGCACCAATACCATCGCCCGCTAAACATCATGTCAGTTAAATTAGATCAACTACTTGTGAATGTACAAACGGCTTTGGGCGCTAAGCTTAGTCGGTCTAGCATGGCGTTTTCTGAGTTGACCTTGGAATGCCGGGCGGAGGATTATTTGGCTGTGTGCTTATGCTTGCGCGATGACCCGCGTTTGCAATTTGAGCAGTTAATCGATTTGTCCGGCTTGGATTACCAGACTTATGCCGATGGCGAGCGAGCAGGCCCGCGTTATGCAGTGGTCTGTCATTTGCTGTCGGTCAGCTTAAATCAGCGCGTGCGTTTGCGCGTGTTTGCCGAAGACGAGCACTTCCCTTTATTGGCTAGCTTGGTGGATGTTTGGCCGGCGGCCAATTGGTACGAGCGGGAAGCCTTCGATATGTACGGCATTATGTTTGAAAACCACCCGGATTTACGCCGCTTGCTGACCGATTATGGTTTTGTCGGCCATCCATTCCGTAAAGATTTCCCCATGATAGGCCATGTTGAAATGCGCTATGACCCCGAGCAGCAGCGCGTGATTTATCAGCCGGTTAGCATAGAAGAGCGCAATAACGTGCCGCGCGTGATACGTGATGAAGGGGCGCACGCCAAGTAGGCGTTGACTATGGCTGAAATTAGAAACTACACGATGAACTTTGGACCGCAGCATCCGGCTGCACACGGCGTATTGCGCTTGGTGTTGGAGTTGGATGGTGAGGTTATACAAAGGGCTGATCCGCACATAGGCTTGCTGCATCGCGGTACCGAGAAGTTGGCGGAAAACCGTACTTATTTGCAATCCATCCCTTACATGGACAGGCTGGACTACGTGTCCATGATGTCCAATGAACACGCCTACGTGATGGCCATCGAAAAGATGATGGGCATAGACGTGCCCTTGCGCGCGCAATACATACGTGTGATGTTTGATGAAATTACCCGGGTGTTGAATCACTTGTTGTGGTTAGGTGCGCACGCGCTGGACGTCGGCGCCATGTCGGTATTTTTATACGCCTTCCGTGAACGTGAAGATTTATTTGATTGCTACGAAGCGGTGTCGGGTGCGCGTATGCATGCTGCTTATTACCGTCCTGGCGGCGTGTACCGTGATTTGCCAGCTCAGATGCCGCAGTATGCGGTTTCACCCTTGCGCAATGCAAAAACGGTGGCCAAGCAAAATGAAAATCGGCAGGGATCCTTATTGGATTTCATTGAAGACTTCACTCGGCGCTTTCCTGGCTACGTGGATGAATACGAAACACTGCTAACCGACAACCGCATCTGGAAACAACGCACAGTCGATGTCGGCATTGTGACGCCAGAGCGTGCCTTGGCGCTCGGCATGACAGGTCCCATGTTGCGCGGATCTGGCATCGCCTGGGATTTGCGTAAAACCCAGCCTTATGCCGCCTACGCCGGTTTGGATTTTGACGTGCCGGTCGGGACTAACGGCGATTGCTATGACCGCTATTTGGTGCGCATGGAAGAATTTAGGCAATCCAACCGCATCATCCAGCAATGCATACATTGGTTGCGCGCCAACCCGGGCCCCGTCATCACTAGCGACAACAAAGTGGCGCCGCCTGACCGTGCCGGCATGAAAAGCAATATGGAAGATTTGATTCACCACTTCAAATTGTTTACCGAAGGCTTTCATGTGCCCGCAGGTGAAGCCTATGCGGCGGTTGAGCATCCGAAAGGTGAATTCGGCATTTATATGGTGTCAGATGGCGCCAACAAACCCTACCGCTTGAAAATTCGTGCGCCTGGCTTCGCCCATTTGGCGGCCTTAGATGAAATGACCCGCGGTCATATGATAGCTGATTTGGTGGCCATCATAGGCACGCAAGACATCGTGTTTGGTGAGATAGACCGATAAGAAAATACTGAGTTAACCATGTTAAGCCCACAAATTACAGAAAAAATTGATTACGAGTTGAGCAAGTACCCAACGGATCAGCGTCAGGCGGCGGTCATGAGTGCCTTGCGTATAGTGCAAACCGAACGCGGTTGGCTGTCCAATGAGAGTATGACGGAAGTGGCGCAATACTTGGGCATGCCCGAGATTGCCGTGATGGAAGTGGCCAGCTTTTACAATATGTACGATTTGGCGCCGGTAGGAAAATACAAAATCAGTGTCTGCACCAATATTTCTTGCATGTTGCGCAACAGCGATGAAATTGTGGCGCATTTAAAAGAAAAATTGGGCATAGGTTTTAATGAAGTCAGTGCGGACGGCAAGTTTTGCCTAAAGGAAGGCGAGTGCATGGGCGCTTGCGGTGGCGCACCCTTGATGATAGTTAACAACCACAGCATGCACGAATTCTTAACGCCGGCCAAAGTCGATGCCATTTTGGATGGGTTGAAATAATGGCCAAGCAATCAATAAATGCACAAGCGCCGGTCATGACCGATTTAACAGGACAAACCCTAGTCTGTTTGCGCACCCTAACAGAAAGCCAACCGGCGGCCTTGGCTACCTACATCAAACTAGGCGGCTACCAA
The DNA here is from genome assembly GCA_005791685.1 of Methylotenera sp. GTDB lineage: Bacteria > Pseudomonadota > Gammaproteobacteria > Burkholderiales > Methylophilaceae > Methylotenera. The sequence goes on from SXVG01000028.1 coordinate 2,621, forward strand.
TCGCTCAAGCGTATCGTCACAGAAAAGACCAAAGCCACGGCCATCATTACCGAGGTGAAACTGTCCGGTTTGCGCGGTCGCGGTGGCGCCGGTTTTCCTACCGGGCTTAAATGGAGTTTCATGCCACGCTATTTTGATGGCGTTAAGTATTTGGTGTGCAATACCGATGAAGGCGAGCCTGGCACCTTTAAAGACCGCGACATCATCCGTTACAACCCGCATCAGCTAATAGAAGGCATGGCGATTGCCGCCTACACCTTGGGTGCGCGGGTGGGTTACAACTACATACACGGTGAAATTTGGCAGGACTACGAAACTTTTGAAGCGGCGCTGTTGGAAGCCAAAGCAGCCGGTTATTTAGGTGAAAATTTATTTGGCACAAATTTTAGTTTTGATCTGTATGCCGTGCACGGCTATGGGGCTTACATATGCGGGGAAGAAACCGCACTCATCGAGTCCATAGAAGGCAAAAAAGGTCAGCCGCGTTTTAAACCGCCATTTCCTGCCAGTTACGGGGTGTTTGGCAAGCCTACCAATGTCAATAACACAGAAAGTTACGCCTCCATTCCTTGGATCATGCAGCACGGTGGGCAAGCGTTTGCCGATTTGGGTGTGGCTAATTCAGGCGGCACTAAATTGTTTTCCGTGTCAGGTCACGTGGAAAAGCCGGGCAATTACGAAGTGAAAATGGGCACGCCTTTCAACGACTTGCTGGCCATGGCCGGCGGTGTTTGGCACGGCCGTAAGCTCAAAGCGGTCATCCCAGGTGGGCCGTCGACGGCGGTGATCCCAGCCAGTGTCATGGAGGCCACCAGCATGGACTACGACGGCTTAAGTAAAGCGCGTTCCAGCTTGGGGGCTGGCTCCATGATAGTCATGGACGACAGTACCTGCATGGTCAAAGCCTTGCATCGCTTGTCCTATTTCTTCTATGAAGAAAGTTGCGGCCAATGCACGCCATGCCGTGAAGGCACGGGCTGGGTTTATCGGGTGTTGGATAGGATAGTCAAAGGCCAAGGCAAGATGGAAGATTTGGATCTTTTAACCGACATCAGTAGAAATATTTCTGGGCGTACCATATGCGCTTTAGGCGAGGCGGCGGCGACGCCAGTAATAAGCTTTATCAAGCATTTTAGAGCGGAATTTGAATACTACATCGAGCACGGTAAAAGTATGGTGGATTGCAAGGCGGAGCAAGGCTAATGTTAAACATAGAAATTGACGGCAAAGCGTTAGAAGTCGAACACGGCAGTTCCATCATCGATGCGGCCGATAAAGTCGGCATCGTCATACCGCGTTTTTGCTACCACCCAAAATTATCCGTAGCGGCCAATTGCCGCATGTGTTTGGTGCAAGTTGAAAATTTCAACAAACCTTTGCCGGCCTGTGCGACACCGGTAGCCGATGGCATGAAAATATTCACCCGCTCCAAAGCCGCCATAGAGGCGCAAAAGAGCGTGATGGAATTTTTGCTGATCAATCACCCATTGGATTGCCCCATCTGTGACCAAGGTGGCGAATGCGATTTGCAAGACGTGGCGGTGGCCTATGGCAGCAGTGGCTCGCGTTACACGGAAGAAAAGCGCGTGGTGTTCAATAAAAACCTAGGCCCATTGGTCAGCACCGACATGACACGCTGCATACAATGCACACGCTGTGTGCGTTTCTTGCAAGAAGTGGGCGGCATCATGGAACTGGGCATGGTAGGGCGTGGCGAGCACGCCGAAATCACCGCTTACGTGGACAAGAGCGTGAATTCGGAGTTGTCTGGCAACATCATTGATTTGTGCCCGGTCGGTGCATTGACCAGCAAGCCGTTTAGGTATTCTGCCCGCAGTTGGGAGCTAACCCGTAGGCCTAGCATAGCACCGCACGATGGTTTGGGTTCGCATATTGAGGTGCAGGTTAAAGACAATAAAGTCATGCGTGTGTTGCCTAGGACAAAAGACAGCATCAATGAGTGTTGGCTGTCGGACCGTGACCGTTTTTCTTACGAAGGCCTAAACAGTGCCGATCGCCTTAAAGTGCCTATGATTAAGCACAACGGCCACTGGGTCGAGACCGACTGGAAAACCGCTTTAGAATTCGCTGCCGGTCAAATTAAAGACATCACCAACGAGCATGGCGGCGACGCATTGGGTGTGTTGGTGTCCCCCAATAGCACCATGGAAGAGGGCTATTTGGCTAAACAACTAGCCGGCGCCTTAAATTGCGGTAACGTCGATTACCGTTTGCGTCAAACTGATTTTAGGCTGGACGGCAAACGCCTAGGCACGCCATGGATGGGCTGCAATATCCATGAGATCGAAGAGCTGGATCGCATATTGCTGATAGGCTCTAACCTAAGAAACGAGCATCCCTTGTTGGCTAAGCGTTTCCGCAAGGCGGTGGCCAATGGTGCGGAGTTATCCATCATCAGTCCATTGGACAACGACCCCTTGATGGACATTGCGCATAAAGTCATCGTGCGTCCGAATGACATGGTGAACGTGTTAGGCCAAGTGCTAAAAGCCATGTCCGGTTTGCAACGTTTGTCCTTATGCCTGCCACCCTCATTGAATCAATTGTTGGCTGAAATAAAAGTGCGACCCAATACCCAAGCCATCGCTGAGAGCATGGCAGGTCACGGTAAAAACTACGATTTAATCGCGCCTAAAGTAGGCATCTTTTTAGGCAACATGGCTTTGAGTGATCCGCGCTTTACCGAGATGTACAGCATGGCTGAAGCCATAGGCGGCATATCAGGCGCCAAAGGTGGCATATTGCCGGCCGCTGCCAACAGCACCGGCATGCACATGATGGGTGTCATGCCAAGCAGCACTGGCATGCATGCCAGAGCCATGTTGGAAGTGCCGCGCAAAGCCTATTTAACCGTGAACATAGAACCGGAGTTGGATTGCCAGCACGCTGCGCTTGCCAAAGCAGCCATGCAAAAAGCCGAATGCGTGGTCGCGTTAACCGCCTACAAATCCAGCGCCTTAGAGCATGCGGATATCTTGCTGCCTATTGCTCCATTTAGCGAAACATCAGGCACCTTCATGAGCATGGAAGGGCGCGTACAAAGTTTCACTGCGGCGGTTAAGCCCTTGGGCGAATGCCGCCCCGCTTGGAAAGTGTTGCGCGTGTTAGCCAATACTTTAGGCTTGCCTGGCTTCGATTACGAGACCAGTGAGCAAGTTAAAAATACTATTTTTGCTGGTGAAAAACCATCTAGCGTGGTGTGGCGTAGCCTCAACAATAATTTAAAAGAGTTGGTGGAAATTCAGGTTAATATCAAGCACGACGGTTTGCAACGCATAGGCGAAGTGCCACAGTACGAATCCGATCCTATCGTGCGTCGCTCCATGCCCTTGCAAAAAACCAAGTACAACATCAAGCCTATGGCGCGTATGTGTGCCGCCCAATTGGCAGACTTGGCCTTGCAAGAAGGCGATCAGGTCTTGGTTAAGCAAGACAAAGGCAGCGCGGTATTGACCGTTAAACTGGATAATCACGTGGCTAAAGGTTGCGTGCGGGTCGCGGCAGCGCATGAGGACACCATAGGCTTAGGTGATTTAATGGGCGACATCAGCGTAGAAAAATTATCGGCAACACAATTGGCCGCCTACCAGGCCAGCCTTAAGGAAGTGCGCGCGTAATGGAATGGCTTACTCAATTATTCGGCGATTACTGGCCAGCGGTGGAGTTGACCACTTGGACCTTAATTAAAATTGTCGCCATCGTTGTGCCTTTAATGGGCGCCGTGGCTTATTTAACCTTGGCTGAACGTAAAGTCATAGGCTATATGCAAGTGCGCATAGGCCCCAACCGTGTCGGTTACTTTGGTTTATTGCAACCATTGGCCGATGGCCTCAAGTTGTTATTTAAAGAGATTGTCATCCCCGCTACATCCAATAAAGCCTTGTTTTTATTGGGGCCGGTATTGGCTATCGCACCGGCATTTGCTGCTTGGGCGGTGGTGCCGTTTGACATGAGCCTGGTCTTGGCCGATGTCGATGCCGGTTTGTTGTATATACTGGCCATGACCTCGGTGGCGGTGTACGGCGTGATTATTGCCGGCTGGGCATCCAATTCCAAGTATGCCTTTTTAGGCGCATTGCGTTCGGCCGCACAAATTGTTTCTTACGAAATTGCCATGGGTTTTGCTTTGGTCGGTGTGCTGATGTGCGCTAACTCATTGAATTTAGGCAAAATTGTTATGGGTCAGGCCGGCGGGTTTTGGCATTGGTACTTCTTGCCCTTGTTCCCCTTGTTCATTGTTTATTTCATTAGCGCGGTGGCCGAAACCAATCGTGCCCCATTCGATGTGGCCGAAGGCGAATCGGAAATTGTCGCGGGTTTTCATGTGGAATACTCCGGCATGGCTTTCGCCGTGTTCTTTTTAGCCGAATACGCCAACATGATCTTGGTGTCCATGCTGGCGGCATTGATGTTCTTGGGTGGTTGGTTATCGCCTGTGCCGTTTATAGCCGATGGTTTCTTATGGCTATTGGCCAAGGTCGGCTTTTTGCTGTTCTTATTCTTGTGGTTTAGGGCCACCTTCCCTAGGTACCGCTACGACCAAATCATGCGACTAGGTTGGAAAGTGTTTATTCCCATCACCATTGTTTGGATAGTGTTGGTCGGTGGCATGATGCAAACCCCTTGGGCTTACTTGTTCCATTAAATTTTATGATAAAGAACATACAAAAAACCTTATCAAGCTTGATGTTGGTCGAGTTGTTAAAAG
>SXVG01000029.1 GCA_005791685.1 Methylotenera sp.
ACGTGATTAGGGCCAGCGCAATAATCGCCCAGTGCTTCACAGGTATTGCGCCCCATAAATATCGCACCGGCATGCCGGATGCTGGCAGAAAAAGCCAAGGGGTCATCCATAGACAGCTCCAAATGCTCGGGCGCAATGTAATTGCAAATGTCAGCCGCCTCGGCCAAGTCACGCACCTGTATCAACGCGCCTCTATCCGTCAAAGCCGTTTTAATGATGTCTTTACGCGGCATGTCCAGCAACAACTTGTCTATGCTGGCTTGCACTTTATCTAAAAAGTCAGCGTCTGGGCTTAACAAAATAGCTTGCGCCAATTCGTCGTGTTCAGCTTGGCTAAACAAATCCATCGCCACCCAATCTGGATTGGTTTTGCCATCGCATATGACTAAAATTTCTGAAGGGCCAGCCACCATGTCTATGCCTACCACGCCAAACACACGACGCTTGGCCGCGGCCACGTAGGCGTTGCCTGGGCCCACGACTTTATCCACTTGCGGAACGGTTTGCGTGCCATAGGCCAAAGCCCCCACCGCTTGCGCGCCGCCTATGCAAAACACCCTATCCACGCCGGATATGGCTGCTGCCGCTAATACCAAGGGATTGCGCTCGCCGTTCGGCGTCGGCACTACCATAATCAACTCTTTAACACCGGCTACTTTGGCTGGAATCGCGTTCATCAACACCGATGACGGATAGGCCGCTTTACCCCCTGGCACATACAAACCCACGCGATCTAGCGCAGTCACCTGCTGACCCAACAAAGTGCCATCGGCCTCGGTATAACTCCACGAACTCATGAGTTGCTTCTCGTGGTAGGTGCGCACCCGATCAGCCGCCACTTGTAAGGCGGCCCGCTGCTCAGCCGGCAAACTCTTTAAAGCCTCGTCCAAGGCTGGTTTACTGATTTCGAGCTCGCTTAAATGACTGGCACTGGTTTTATCAAAACGCTGGGTATACTCCAGCACTGCTGCATCCCCACGCTTTTTAACCTCTTTCAGTATGTTGGCCACCACCTCGTCTATGCTATCGTCTTGCGCTGTTTCAAACGCCAACAAGGCCTGTAACTTAGCGTCAAAATCGCTATCGCTGGTGGCGAAACGTCTCATATTTACACTCATAAAAAACCTAATCTTCTCAATAGCTTAATTTCAAATCGTTATTTGCTAGCAATGGCGCTTAAAAAGGCGTCCATAATCGGTTGAATTTTATCGCGATGCAATTTAAGTGAGGCTTGATTAACCACCAAACGCGAACTGATGTCGCCCACTTCTTCTACCGCTTTGAGCTTATTGGCCCGCAAAGTACCGCCGGTACTGACCAAATCCACGATAACATCCGCTAAGCCCACCAAAGGACCGAGCTCCATGGATCCATAGAGTTTGATCAAATCCACGTGCATGCCTTTAGCGGCAAAATGCTCACGGGCAGTTTTGACATACTTGGTCACGACTTTTAAACGCGCACCGCTGCGTATAGACGCAAAATAATCAAAATCTTCCCGCACCGCCACCATCATTTTGCATTTAGCAATTTTCAAATCTATAGGTTGATACAAACCATCCCCGCCATGCTCATCCAGCACGTCTTTACCGGCTATACCTAAATCGGCGGCGCCGTATTGCACATAAGTGGGCACATCGGAAGCACGGACAATAATCAAACGTACGTCATCCCGATTGGTGGCCAATATCAGCTTGCGTGAAGATTCAGGATCTTCCAAGGCGTGTATACCCGCCGCCGCCAATAATGGGGTGGTTTCTTCGAAGATACGACCTTTTGAAAGGGCAATAGTAATCATGCTTACACTCGTTTCACATTGGCGCCCAATGCGTTTAATTTTGCTTCTAAATTTTCATAGCCGCGGTCTAAATGATAAATACGTTCTATCACCGTTTCGCCACGGGCCACCAAGCCGGCCAAGACCAAGCTGGCCGATGCGCGCAAATCGGTGGCCATCACGGTTGCACCGTCTAATGCCGCCACCCCTTTAACCAATGCGGTGTTGCCATCTATACTGATGTCCGCCCCCATGCGTTGCATTTCTTGCACGTGCATGAAACGGTTTTCAAAGATGGTTTCCGTCACTTTTGCCACGCCACTGGCCACCGTATTAAGCGCCATAAATTGCGCCTGCATATCGGTAGGGAAAGCCGGATGAGGCGCGGTACGTATGTTTACCGCCTTCAGTTTTCCGTCACTTTTCACGGTGATGCTATTTTTATCGCTGCTCACGCTGGCGCCAGCTTCACGCAGTTTCTCTATGACCGCGTCCAGCAAATCCGCTCTGGCATTAAGCAAGGTCACTTCGCCACCGGCCATCGCCGCGGCCACCATGTAAGTGCCGGCTTCAATGCGGTCACACACCACGTTATGCTCGGTGCCATTGAGCTTCTCTACGCCAACGATGGTAATCACGTCAGTCCCCACGCCGCTAATCTTGGCGCCCATCTTGATCAGCATTTCCGCTAAATCGATGACTTCCGGTTCTTTGGCGGCGTTTTCCAATACCGTCGTGCCTTCGGCCAAAGCTGCCGCCATCATCAAGTTTTCCGTGCCCGTGACGGTCACGATGTCCATGTAATACCTAGCGCCTTGCAAGCGTCGATTGGGCAAATGCAAGGTGCTGGCTTGGATATAACCGTGGGTAATGTGTATGGCCGCGCCCATCGCTTGCAAGCCTTTAATGTGCAAATCAACCGGCCGAGAACCGATGGCACAGCCACCTGGCAATGACACGCGAGCGGTACCAAAACGGGCCAATAAAGGGCCCAGTACCAATATCGAGGCGCGCATGGTTTTCACCATCTCATAGGTAGCTTCAAAAGACGCCACCTCACTGGCATCTAGGCTTACTTGACTGCCATTGCGTGCTATTTTCACGCCCATGGTGTCGAGCAATTTAATGGTGGTGTCTATGTCTTTCAATGCCGCCACGCCGCTTAAATGCAGCGGCGTTTCAGCCAACAAGGCCGCGCATAAAATAGGCAAAGCCGCGTTCTTAGCCCCAGAAACGGTGACCACCCCATTGAGGCGATTGCCACCTTGTATGATTAATTTATCCAATTACTTTGCCGCTTCCAACATCGTTTGAAGCTCTCCATTTTCGTACATAGCCCGCATGATATCTGAACCGCCAACAAATTCACCCTTAATGTACAACTGCGGTATGGTCGGCCAGTTCGCATACACCTTAATGCCTTCACGTACCGCTTGGTCTGCCAACACATCTATGGCCAGGTATTGCACTTGGCAAGCTTCTAAAATTTGCGTCGCCAAGTTAGAAAAACCGCATTGCGGAAATTTGGGGCTGCCTTTCATATAAAGCACCACCGGATTGGTGCTGACCGTTTGCTTAATTTGCGCTTGTGCGTCCATTGCTATCTCCATCACTTATTGTATTAAATTCTATTTTTAAGACCGCGTTGCCCATTGTTCTGGGGTATAGGTTTGCATGGACAAGGCATGAATTTCCACGCGCATTCTATCGCCTAGCGCCGCATAAACTAACTGATGCTGCTGCACCCTATTTTTTCCCACAAAGGCTGGGCTGACAATCACCGCCTCAAAATGCGTGCCATCATCGCCCAACACTTTGATGTATTCGCAAGCTAAATGCTGGGTAATGTAAGACTGTAATTGTTGCGCGCTTAACACTGGAATATTGCCTTTTTAATTTAGCCTAGCGGCTTATGCTCTTAATTTATAGCCGGATTTTAACATTTTTAGCGTACTCCATGCTAACAGTAAGAATGCAGCGCCAACAATGCCCAAACTAATCCAAGGCGAAATGTCAGATTGACCAAAAAAACCATACCTAAAACCATCTATCATGTAAAAGAATGGATTGAGGTGCGACACGGTCTGCCAAAATCGCGGCAAGGAATGGATGGAATAAAAAACCCCGGATAAAAAGGACAAAGGCATGATGATAAAGTTTTGGAACACCGCCATTTGATCAAATCGATCGGCCCATATGCCCGCAATAATGCCAAAGGTGCCCAATAAGGCGCTGCCCAATAATGAAAAAGCCAACACCATGCCAGGGTGACTTATGGGCAAATCCACAAAGCAGATGGCGACCAAGTAAATACACAAACCCACCACCAGGCCACGAATAATCGCCGCGCATAAAAAAGCAAAAAAGAACTGCATATGCGTCAACGGTGTCAGTAAGACAAAAATCAAGTTACCCATCACCTTGGATTGAATCAAACTGGATGAGCTGTTAGCAAAGGCATTTTGTAAGACCGACATCATGATCAGGCCTGGTATCAAAAAAACCGTATAAGGCAGATCTTGGTAAACTTGCACACGGCCTTCCAGCACATGCGAAAAAATCAGCAAATACAGCAAAGCGGTAATGACAGGCGCGGCCACCGTTTGAAAACCGACCCGCCAAAAACGCAACATCTCTTTTTTCAACAAGGTCCAAGGACCGCGGTACTTAGCGCTCACTCTTATACCCGCCATATTAAACCCCGCTAATTTAATGGATGAAGGCATTATGCTTTTCCTACCAATGACAGAAAGACGTCTTCCAAGTCTGCTTCGTGTAATTGCATGTCCAATACTGAGATATTGGCCGTACGCAAACTGGATAACACCAGCTCAATTTGCGCCATATTGCTTAGGGCAAAGCTAAAGATGCCTTTATCTTGACTGCGCAACATAGGCCTAATTGCGACAGGCAAGCTAACCTCCCCCAAATTGAGGCTTAATTTCTTTCCGGAGAATTTATTGAGCAAATTAGCCGTACTGTCTAAAGCGACAATTTCGCCCTGCTTCATCATGCCCACCCGCGTACACAGGGTTTCCGCCTCTTCCAAATAATGGGTAGTAAGAATAATGGTATGGCCATCTTGGTTGAGTTTTTTAATGAACTCCCACATCATTTGCCGCAATTCCACATCCACGCCCGCGGTGGGTTCGTCCAAGACAATGACTGGCGGCTTATGCGCCAGCGCTTGCGCGATCAAGGCACGCCGTTTCATACCACCAGAAAGCTTGCGCATATTGGTGTGCGCCTTATCAGCCAAGCCCAATCCTGCCAAAATCTCATCCACCCAGGCATCATTCTCAGGACCGCGACCAAAGTAACCCGCTTGAAAGCGCAACATCTCACGCACATTAAAAAATGGATCAAACACCAATTCTTGCGGAACGATGCCTAGCAATTGCCTGGCTTGCTGGTACTGACGCACCACATCAAAACCCAGCACGGAAATATCGCCGGCGGTGGGCTTAATTAAACCGGCCAACAGACTGATTAAGGTGGACTTGCCGGCACCATTCGGACCAAGCAGGGCAAAGAATTCGCCTTGCTCTATGCTCAAATCAATGCCTTTTAGCGCATGCAAACTGCCAAAATGCTTATGGATATTATTAATTTTAATGGCAGTGGTCATAATACGCGGACTAGCGGCCTTAACTGAACAAGGGCGGGTACATGAACGAGCCCAAGGGGGTGGATGGTGACTTAAAAAATCGTTAAGTGCGCCTCAAGAGGCGCTGACGGGCACAAATCCCGTCAAGCCATAAACCGTCAATAAACGGCTTAAATTCAAGGGCAAATTAACAAAGCTAATACGGGAAGAAGAAGCCATGGCGCGCCGTTGCCATTCCATCATGAGACTGAGTGCGGCCGTATCAACCTTGCTGACGGCGGAAAAATCCACCAAAAAATCGTCGCCCATGGATAAAGCCTGACTTTGCTGCAGGATGACATTGGCATTATCCATCAGCACATCGCCAGCCAAGCGCCATTGTTTTCCTTGCTGCTCGATTTTAGTGGGAGAGTTCATGACCATCAAGGCTTTAAGCTTAGGGCTTAACTTCAGCCGCAGCATTCTTGTCAGCCAGCTTCTTATTTAAACTATCCAAACCATTTTGACGAATCTCGCTGCTAAATTGACTGCGGTAATTTGTCACCAAGCTTACGCTTTCGATAATGATGTCGTAAACTTTCCAGCCAGCTGGACCCTTGACCAAACTGTAATCCACGGCAATGGGCTGACCGCCTTTTTGTAGAATTTGGGTTTTTACCGTGACATTTTTTTCACTGGCATCCGTTTGCATGGGCCGGTATTCGATCACCTGATCACGGTATTTGCCCAGTGCCGTGGCATACGTACGTAACAACAGGCTGCGGAATTCTTTTTGAAACAAGGCTTGCTGCTCCGGTGTGGCCGATTTCCAATTTTTGCCCAACACCATGCGACAAACCCGATCAAAATCAAAATTGGGTAAGATTTTTTCTTCCACCACCGCAAACAGTCTTTGTTGGTTACCCGCTTGAATTTCTTTATCATTCTTAACGATGCTCAACACGTCGTCGGCGGTTTGTTTAACCAACACATCCGGAGCCACATCGATATTGGCCATGGCACTGTGGGCAAACAGCGTTAAGCATAAGCCCCCAACCAGTAAAATTTTCTGCATCGCTTTCATTACTAACCCTATTTAAGTAAATCGGTATCCGGCACAGCCGCTTTGACATCGGCTTTAGCTTCCGTTTCAGCGGCTTTGCTGAACAAAAACTGACTGATCATTTTCTCTAACACAATCGCGTCTTGTGTTTTTGCAATTTTATCACCATTTTTCAACACATCCTCATCGCCACCTGCTTCTAAACCCACATACTGCTCACCCAACAAGCCCGCCGTATAGATATTGGCAAAGGTGTCCAGAGGAAAGGCATAGCGCTTATCAATATCAAGCGTCACTATCGCTTCGTAATTCGCACTGTTAAACACAATGGCATTCACTCGGCCGACCACTACCCCGGCACTTTTCACCGGGGCATGCGGTTTGAGACTGCCGACATTCTCAAATGCCGCGCTGACGGTATAGGTTGGGCCTATCTTACTTGAAGTTAAATTGCCCACCTTCATGGCCAAGCCAAATAAAGCCGCCACACCGAATGCCACGAACACACCCACCCATAAATCCACCGTTGTTCTATCCACTTAAATACCCCCTCAAATCACAGACACTGGCCTTATACAACCATCATAAAAGACGTTAAAATAAAATCCAAGCCCAATACCGTCAATGACGAAATCACCACCGTGCGCGTGGTGGCACGACTGACCCCTTCTGCCGTCGGCGGCGCATCAAACCCTTCAAATAAGGCTATCATGGTGCAGACCACGCCAAACACTAAACTTTTAATCACGCCATTCACAATGTCTGTCCTAAAATCGACATTGGCCTGCATTTGTGACCAAAACGCGCCATCATCCACGCCTATCAAGGGCACAGCCACCAAATAGCCGCCCAAAATCCCCACCATGGAAAAAATAGCCGCTAATATGGGCATGGAAATCACCCCAGCCCAGAAGCGCGGGGCAACCACACGGGCAATCGGATTAACCGCCATCATTTCCATGGCCGATAATTGTTCCGTGGTTTTCATCAAACCTATTTCAGCGGTAATGGCCGTTCCTGCCCGCCCGGCAAACAATAAGGCGGTCACGACCGGCCCCAGCTCACGCACCAAAGCCAAAGCCACCAACACGCCTATCGCCTCCGATGAACCGTATTTTTGCAAGGTATTATAGCCTTGCAAAGCCAGCACCATGCCGACAAAAAAAGCCGACACGATGATAATGAGTAACGACATGACGCCGGTGAAATAAATTTCACGTAAGGTTAAATGAAAGCGCCTAAAGCTCTCGCCCGAATAGACGATCGCCAAAAAAAACAACCTAGCCCCCGCACCCAAACGCCAAATGCGTTCTATCATGCGATGCCCCATGCCACGCAAGTGCTGTATTAGGCGGCTAACTAGCTTGGATTTCATCATGTTTTAATCCTCTAGTCCTTAGGCTAAGCCGGGATGCATGAGCTGTGCACGATAATCGGCGGCCGGGTAATGAAACGGCACCGGACCATCTTTATCGCCGTGCACAAACTGATGCACAAAGGGCAGTGTGCTCGCCATTAAATCTGCTGGTGTGCCTTCTGCCGCCACTTCCCCGTTGGCCACAAAATAAACGTAATCGGCAATCAGAAAGGTTTCCTTCACGTCGTGTGAGACGATAATAGATGTTGCGCCCAAAGCATCGTTCAAACTGCGAATTAAGCCACAAATCACGCCCATGGAAATGGGGTCTAAGCCGGCAAAAGGCTCATCGTACATAATGATGGCGGGGTCTAATGCAATGGCTCTGGCCAAGGCCACTCGCCTGGCCATGCCACCGGACAATTCCACCGGCATAAACTGATGCGCACCACGCAAGCCCACGGCATTTAACTTCATCAACACCAAATCCCTAATCATGGATTCCGGCAAATCGGTCAACTCGCGCATGGGGAAAGCGACGTTATCAAACACCGACAAATCGGTGAACAAGGCCCCGTGCTGAAACAGCATGCCCATTTTTCGACGTAATTTATAAATGCCTTCACGGTCTTGATGATGCACCACCTCACCATCGACTCGCACCTCGCCTTGACTGGGTTTAATTTGCCCGCCTATTAAGCGTAATAGCGTGGTTTTACCACTGCCACTGCCGCCCATAATGGCAATCACTTTGCCGCGCGGAAAGGCCATATTGATGCCTTTATGCAGCAAGCGTCCTTTATAACCAAAGGAAAGATTGTCAATTTCTACTATATTAGAGGTCATGAATTACGCGGTGATGTTATGGGCTTTTTATTAAGCTTCTATTCTAAAACAATTTAGCATCCACGCAAGACGTTCATTGTTTGTGAGGCCGGATCCTTTTACTGAGGACAAGCCTGTGAAGCCCAACTAGCCGGGCTTCACAGGCCTAATATTGGACTATACGAATGTTTTTTAAAAAGCTAAACACACCACATAAGGGCTGGCATCGTCCGGGCCAGCCACCCCTACGCTAGGCGTACCCTTCACTACTATGCGCATAGACCCCGTGTCCCCCACCCCATCATCCATGGTGCTATCAAGCTGTTTAGCAAATTTACCTAGCACCCCTTCTGAACAAACCGCATAAGCGCCAGAAATACCTGTCGGTGCTGCGCTGGAAATAGGCGTCACCGCCACCAAGCTGGCCACACTTTGTATGCCTATCCTGCCGCCATCGGCATTAACCGGGTAATAATTTTCAGCGCTCACATCGGTGGGGCCCGCCGCCAAACCGGCTAAACGCACATGCTGCCAAAACAGCGCCGATTCTTCCGTGGCGGTACTCGATCCATACAAGCCTTGAATCACCGCATCGCCTAAAGTCCCCCCGGTGCTGGCATTCACCGCGCCAGTAAGATGACTGCTGGCCGCCTTATCATCCCCAGGCAAAGCTTTAAATTTGTCTTGATAGCCATAAAGATACACTTGAATATTCTTAAAATCCGTGGCCATGCTCTTCACCTTAGCACTGTTAATCAACTCCTGGCCTTTTAACACCCCACCCAATAGCAAACCAATAATAACCAAAACGATGGCCAGCTCTATCAAAGTAAACCCCAACTGTTGTTTTTTCATGTCGTTCTCCAAAATAATTTGTGATCAAACACCCCAAATACAGCCGCTTACTGTTGAAATTTAACAATAGCTAACACCACTCAATGCCTAAAAACCGCTGTTGCAAAAAATCCAGTAGGCGGACAAAGATGATACCTTAATAATACTTATGTCGGGGGAGTTTTTACTGCAGCATGACTGGGCTATTCTGCAAAACAAAGCGCATAAAAAAAGGCAGCTTTAAGCTGCCTTTTTATGAGGTAAGCGCTGCGCACTTAAGGTTTAACGTAAGCCTTGTATGTAATCTGCCACGGCCGCCATTTCCGCATCGGTCATTTTAGTGGCTATGGCCATCATCATAGGCGCATTCGCACGCTCACCGGTACGGAAGGTTCTTAACTGAGCCAAAGTGTAATCGGCATGTTGACCGGCCAAACGGGGAAACTGTTTAGGCAAACCGGCGCCGGTAGCCCCGTGACAAGCCGCACAAGCCGGCACATTATTCGCCGCAATGCCCGCACGGTATATCTTTTCACCCACAGAACCCACGCCATTACTCTGCGCTTTAGCCAACACTAAATTTTGGCTGGCAAAATAATTGGCCACGCCCTTCATGTCGGCATCACTTAGCATGGCCGCCATGCCAGACATCACCGCGTTGGCGCGTTTGCCTGATTTAAACTCGGTCAATTGCTTGAGCAGATAATCGGGATGCTGACCAGCCAATTTTGGATTGAGCGTAATCGCACTGTTGCCATCGGCCCCATGACAGGCCGCACATACCGTATTGGTGATTTGTGCCAGCGAATTTTTTTCGAGCGCTGCAGCCGGCTTTTCGGCAGCGGACACAGTCAACGCGAGGCCTAACAGCAAACCCAGCGCGCTAAGTCTTAGCGTGTTTACCTTTATTGGATGACAAAATTGCATTTCCACTCCCAAATATCAAATGAACTGACGCATAGGCCAGCAATTCACAGCAACTATCTTAATTATTCCAGCAATTAACGTGGCATTTTAGCGAAAAACCCCTATTCGTGATAGCATTTTTCGCTGTGCTTAATTGAAGTTTGTTGCCCACAGCCATAATACCGTGCTTAATTCACCGTAATTTAAGCAAACTAGAATCGGATCGCCATGCCTTTGTTTCAAAATGCTGCTTTTTATATTTCAGCACACCATTTACGCGACTTACCCATAGCCAGCGGCATAGAAGTGGCTTGTGCCGGCCGCTCCAATGCCGGCAAGTCTAGCGCGCTTAATACCCTGGCCAACCATAATCGCTTGGCCTACGTCAGTAAACAACCTGGTCGCACCCAGCTCATCAACTTCTTCACACTGGGCAACGATAGGCATTTGGTTGATTTGCCCGGTTACGGTTATGCGAAAGTACCGGAAGCCATGCGCGCCCATTGGCAAAACGTGTTGGCGCGCTACCTCAGCGAACGCTCCAGTCTAGGGGGTTTAGTCTTGGTCATGGACAGCCGCCACCCGCTTACCCCACTGGATAGACAAATGTTGGATTGGTTTTGCCCCAGCGGCAAACCGGTGCACGTCTTGCTGACCAAGTCGGATAAATTATCGCGTGGCGAGGCCAGCCTCACTTTAACTCGGGTGCGCAAAGAATTGCTGGAGAATTGGGGCAATCGTTACCACAGCGTGTGCACCATACAACTTTTTTCTAGCCTGAAAAAACAAGGCGTAGAAGAAGCCGAAAAAATAATAGGGGCATGGCTGTTTGCCGAAGAACCGGAAGATTTAGTGCGCAAAACCTTTGGGCTGGATGCGAGCGATCAAGCGGATCATTAATCCGCCCTGCTTACTTTTTAGTAAACACCATATCCCATACCCCGTGGCCCAGTTTGATGCCACGGTTTTCAAATTTAGTCAGTGGTCGGTAACTGGGTTTTTCTGCGTAACTGGCCGCACTGTTTTGCAATTGCGTTTCGGCATGCAATACCTCCAATACCCATTCCGCGTATTCCTGCCAATCGGTGGCCACGTGCAAATAACCCCCCACACGCAATTTACTGCAGAGCAATTTGACAAATGCCGCTTGGATTAAACGACGCTTATGGTGGCGTTTTTTATGCCAAGGATCGGGAAAGAAAATATGCACCCCATGCAAACTTCCATCCCGCAGCATATTGTGCAACACCTCCACCACATCGTGTTGAATTATCCGTATGTTAGTAAGCGCTGACTCTTCAATTAACTTAAGCAGAGCACCAACCCCAGGCGTGTGCACCTCAACGGCTAAAAAATCACAGTCAGGTAAAGTTTGGGCAATTTTCGCCGTGGTTTCCCCCATGCCAAAGCCTATTTCCAGTATTTTTTTACTGTCCGCGCGATGGAATTTTTCATTTAAATCTAGGCTAACCGGCGCATACTCAATGGCAAACTTTGGCCGGCCGACGGCTAGCGCATGGGCTTGACCTTTGGTCACTCGACCTTGGCGCAAAACAAAGCTGCGTATGGGTCGATTTTTTACATTTTCGTTTGCATCGGCTTGGAGAGCTGGGCTAGGTAATTTAGTCATGGCTGGCATTATACCCATAGACTGAAACCGACGTTATAAAGTATGCGATTTATCGCCCTGACTAAACCCGATTAAGGGCTCGCTCAGGTTTTTAGTAAACGCCATGACCTTAAATAAATCGCCCATTTCGGCCGGTGACAACAGCTTTTGCGCAGCGGCCGCCAGCGGCGCATAGCGACTGACGTCTTGCGCTGATACCTGCGCCATGAGCTGCAATAGGCCGGCATTCATTAAAAATTGCGCTTGGCTGCAATAGCCCGCCAAGCTTAAGCCCTGTTCCACCCCGGCGTAGGCCATGCGGGTGAAATCAACGTGCGCAGTAATGTCTTGCAAACCCACATTAATCAAGGGGTCGGTGTGCGCATAATGCTGGTAATGGCACATCAATGTGCCTTGATTGCGTTGCGGATGGTAATACTCGCGCGCCGAGAAGCCATAATCAATCAAGATAATCGCCCCACGCTGCAAGCTTAGCGCCAGACTCGAAAGCAAAGCAT
The DNA here is from genome assembly GCA_005791685.1 of Methylotenera sp. Lineage (GTDB taxonomy): Bacteria > Pseudomonadota > Gammaproteobacteria > Burkholderiales > Methylophilaceae > Methylotenera. The sequence continues at coordinate 12,476 of SXVG01000029.1, forward strand.
TGGCCGCTGGGCAAAATTCGGTCAGGTAGCCGCCAGGCAAATGCTGTTGTTGCGCCAGCGTCAGCAAGGGCGCCTGCTCTAACACTTTATCCTGCCAAACAAAGCCATCCTGCCAGGCCACACCACGCTCGCACAGACCCTGCTCGGTGGCATGGACGATATGCACCGGAATGGCATCCAAGACTTCGTTGGCCAGCACCACCCCATTGAAATTCGATGGCAAAGCACTGAGCCACTGCACACGTTGCAGCAAATGCTTGGGCAGCTTGGCCTGCAAGGTTTCCCGCTGCACCTGCCGTAAGTGCTCACTCACTTCCAAAATAAAATAGTGCTGAGGTAAGCTGTTTAATTCAGCCAAGGTCAACAACAGTTCGGCCGCCAGCTTACCCGTACCCGCCCCCAATTCCAGCAGGTCGCCGCGCATGATCTGAAAAATTTGCGCCATTTGTTGGGCGATAGTGCGCCCAAAC
>SXVG01000001.1 GCA_005791685.1 Methylotenera sp.
AGATAGAGGTACACGCCGCATGTCACCATTTTTAGTCATCGGTAGCACCGCAACCCGTGCATCCAAGTTGACGTTAGCCCACAGCAATGACAACACCTCACCCCTACGCATAGCTGTAGCCAGTGCAAACCTTAGGATATTTCCGTACACAGGAGCTAGCGCAGCGATAAGCCTTGACTCTTCATCATCCATTAATCGTCTTGTTCTAGATGACCCAACCGCAGGTCGCTTAATATCAGCCACTGGATTACTAATTTGGATGCACCATTCCTTACGCGCATGATTCAACACAGCAGACAGTGTATTCAATTCGCGCACTACAGAGGGCGGTTTAACTTCTTGCAGCCTGTCGTCTCGCCAACCAGCCAGTACTCTCGCATTTAACTCATCTATTCTGATGCTACCTAATTTGCCTTTTAGGCTGGCTAGCATAAAGCCCGTTGTTTTAGACCTGTGTTGGGGTGCGACTTCCTTATTGTATTGGTCAAAAATGTCTCCAAGCGTTTCCGTTGGCTTCTTGGTTTTAGGTGTAAACTCATTGCGTTCAATATCCACTTCAGTAAGCCGCGCCCACAATTCACCATCTTTTTTATTCAGGAAGGTTTTTGTTACTGCGATATCGTCGCGATTTATACGAACTTGCCACTTGCCATTTCGTTTACGAATTGATGCCATTTAATATCTCCGTTGGACAGGAGATGGACAGAGACTGTTTTTGCCCTATGAATTAGAGTAAGCTTCAATTGATTTTTAAGGCGTAATCGAGTATTGTTACGCCCTCGCAACACAGTGCATCAAAAACGGAGAGCTGGCCGAGTGGTCGAAGGCACTTCCCTGCTAAGGAAGCATACGGGCTTAAATCTGTATCGAGGGTTCGAATCCCTCGCTCTCCGCCAAAAAATTAAAGCCCCTGCAATGGGGCTTTTGTTTTTTGCGATATAGGAATGAGAACCCCAGTGTTCGCGGAGCAAGCGCTGCTTGCAATACACGGTGAAATTCCTTAAAGTTTTTTTACTGACAGCGTCAACGCAATGCACTTAGCTTGCGTTATAGCCCGCGTAATTCCGTTAATTTTAATGTAAAGGATGCTCCATGAAAAAATTATCTCTAGCACTGTTCGCGGCTTTGGCCTTAGGCTTAAGCGGTCTAGCGTATGCCGACCACTATTGCGACCAAGCTTGCAATGGCAAGCATTGCGATTATAAAAAACACGGCATGGCTGACGCCGATGCCAATAAAGACGGTGTGATTAGCCGTGAAGAATTTAGCACAGCGCACCAAGCGCGCGCCAATAAAATGTTTGACGCAATGGATGCCAATAAAGATGGTCAGATTGACGCCGATGAACGCAAAGCCAAGGGCCACGGTAAAGATCGTTGCAAAATGAAGTCACCTAAGCTGTACGACAAAGAAGATAAAGGTGGCGATAAGTAAACTATGCGCCTAGCGCTACGGGGCGTAGTTTAGTTTTAGGCAAATAAAAAGCCACCCATTGGGGTGGCTTTTTAGCTGTTATAGCGGATAATGCGCGATGCGGTGCTTATCTGCTGGTATAACTTAGTGGCCGATTACCCCGAAGTAGTAGCCTAGCATCAACAGTAGAAAGAGCGTGATGGATAAGCCTATGCGCACGGTCAGCGCCTTGACTGTTCGCTCACCACCACTTTTGTCTTTGGATAAAAAGAACAGTGCTGAAAATAAGCTGCCCACGATGACTAGCAGCATTAAAACAATGATGACTTTTATTAACATAATTTTACCTACAAATGAATTTGAGCGACCATTATGGGTCAGATGCCGCACAATTTCAATCGCGAAAAAATCGGTGATATAAACCATGCCAGTTAAAGTGTTTCAGTTTGTGTTTAAACCGTCCCTCGTTGGCACCATAGCCACCTTGGTTTGCATCCCCTTATTTATCCATTTTGGCTTTTGGCAATACCATAAAGCCCAACAAAAAATGGCCGTACAGGCCGTTTATAATCAGGCAAAAGTAAACGGGGCACTGCCTTTTCCATTAAGCCTGCCTGCGGATTTAAGCCCAGCGGATTGGCAATACAAAAAGATTGTAGTGCACGGCGAGTACGAACCGCGTTATCAGTTTTTATTGGACAATCAGGTGGAAAATAATCAGGCCGGCTTTCATGTGATTACCCCTTTAAAAATTGCCGGCACGGCGCAGTACGTATTGGTTAATCGCGGCTGGATAGCGGGCAATAGCACGCACAGCCATTTGCCCAGCTTTAGCACCCCTAGCGGCTTGCAAACGGTGCTAGGCCAAGTGTGGGTGCCGAGCAAAAAAATCTTCAGTTTAGAAAGCAAAGCCAGCCGCCTCAGCCAAGCGCAAGACGCCGCCTGGCCTATGCTGTGGCAAAACATGCGCATAGCCCAATACCAAGCACGGGTGCCGTTTAGTGTGTCTGACATGGCGATTAAATTAGACCCAGCAAGCGAAGCCGGTGGCTTTGTCCGCAACTGGACGGTGTCGGCCGAGCGCATCACCACGCACATGGGCTATGCCTACCAATGGTTTGGCTTTGCACTGGCCACGCTGCTGATTTTTATTTACATGAGTTTTAGCAAAATTCGGCCTGAGCAATATAGCCATTAAAATACCAAATAGCTTTGTGCTGCTACAGCACGGGCAGTTACAATAGCGGGATTTATTTTTAACCCTACACATGAGTGTTACATGCCAAACGATAAACAATCTTTAGAATTAGCCCAGCAACGCAAAGGGCGCATCGTGCTGATTTTGATGCTGACCTTTTTTGTGGTGCCACTCTTGGTGGTGATGTTGATGTATAAATTTAACTGGATGCCACACAGTGAAAGCGTGGGCGAACTGGTGCGCCCTGCTCGCCTACTGAGCCATGAACATGCCTTACAAGAATCCAATGGCCAAGCACTGCCTAGCGACTTTTGGAAAACACGCTGGAGCATAGTCACCATCGCCGATGATTGCCAGGCCGCCTGTTTAGCCAAGTTGCACGACATGCGTCAATTGCACGTGTCTTTGTATAAGGACATGCCGCGCGCCCAACGCGTACTGATTACCCGCACCCAAGACATCGCCGCCATTAAACGCGATTACCCAGACTTGATTGTGCTCAACCAACCCTTAGAGCAGATTGCTGCATTTACCGCGCAATTTCAGTTGAGCGATGAGAATGTGGCGAGCAGCCAGCGTTTGTATTTGGTCGACCCGCTGGGTCATTTTATGATGAGTTATGACCCAGCATTGCCGCTGGCGACGGTGCGCAAAGACGTGACGCGTTTATTGCGTTTTTCTTGGGCGGGCTAAGCATGTACCAAAATTCCAACCATTACCGTTACTTTAAAGGCTTGGTGTTGGCCGCCACTATTTTGGCTTTAAGCGTGGTGGCGCTCGGCGCTTACGTGCGCTTAACCGATGCCGGCTTGGGTTGCCCAGATTGGCCAGGCTGTTACGGCACCCTAAGCGTGCCACAAAGTGAAGCGGCCATTATTGAAGCACAAACGGCCTTTCCACAAAGTGCGGTGGTGGTGGGCAAAGCCTGGCGCGAAATGGCGCACCGCTACTTAGCCGGCACCTTGGGCTTGCTGGTATTGGCGATTTTTGTATTAGGCTGGAAAGCGCGCACTGAAATTAAAAGCTCGCCGTACACCCCCAGCTTTTTACTGCTGCTCATCGCCTTTCAAGCCATGTTAGGCATGTGGACGGTAACCATGTTACTCAAACCGGCCATCGTCAGCGCGCACTTACTGGGCGGCATGTCGACCTTGGCCGTGCTGACCTGGCTTTGCCACCGGCACTGGGGTTATTACTCCAGCAGCATAGTCACGTCTAGCCGCTTACGCTTGGCCATACGCTTAGCCTTGTTGTTACTATTTATGCAAATCTTTCTAGGCGGCTGGACCAGCACCAATTACGCCGCTTTGGCCTGCACGGATTTTCCGACTTGCCATGGCGCATGGTTGCCCGACATGGACTTTAAAGACGCCTTTCACATGGTGCGCGAGCTGGGATTAAGCAAAGACGGCAGCGCCTTGTCCTTAGCCTCGCTGACCGCCATACAGTGGTCACACCGAGTGGGCGCATTAGTCAGCTTTATTTACTTAGGCGCACTGGGCTTAACTGCTTTAAAATACTGGCAATTGAAACGTTGGAGTGTTTTATTACTAGTCGCTTTGCTCACGCAAATTGTTCTAGGCATCAGCAACTTAGTGTTACACCTGCCTTTGGTATTGGCGGTAGCCCATAATTTTACCGCCGGCTTATTGGTGATTATTGTGGTGGTACTGAATTCTAAAATTAGCGGCGGCAAGGCAAACTAAAAACCAATCATTTTTAATATTTTTAATGGCATGGGATGCATTTAGCTAAGCCCATGCAAGATAACGAGCACCCCATGACCAGCAACAGTCAAACCATGCAAAACTTAGGCGCAAGCTTTAAAAACTTCTTTTCGCTGTGCAAGCCTAGAGTCACTTCACTGATCGTATTCACGGCGCTCATAGGCATGTTTATGGGCACACCAGGCATGGTGCCATGGACCTTGCTCATCGCCACCACCTTGGGCATAGCCTTTGCTTCGGGTGCGGCGGCGGCGTTTAATTGCCTGATTGAACATAAAATCGATGCCATCATGGCGCGCACACGTGGTCGCGCTTTGCCAACTGGCCAAGTGTCGTCCGGCCAAACCAGCATTTTTGCCACCCTATTGGGCGCAGCCGGCTTGGCTATCTTGTACTTCTTTGTCAACCCACTGACCATGTGGTTAACCTTTGCCACCTTTGTCGGTTACGCGGTGGTATACACGGTGTTTTTAAAACCAGCCACGCCGATGAACATCGTGATCGGTGGCGCATCGGGTGCCATGCCGCCGATATTAGGTTGGGCGGCAGTCAATAATGTGGTGGCGCCTGAATCGCTGATTATGTTTTTAATCATCTTCGTTTGGACACCCCCACACTTTTGGGCTTTGGCTTTATACCGCCGCGAAGAATACGCCAAAGTCGGCATGCCCATGTTGCCAGTAACGCACGGCGAATCATTCACCCTGTTGCACATTTTGCTGTACACCGTCATTTTGGTGGCGGTAGCATTAATGCCTTATGCCATGGGCATGAGTGGCTTAATCTATTTAGCCTCGACGCTGATTTTAAATGCCATTTTCATGGCTTACGTGATCGGTTTATACCGCAAGTATTCGGATGATTTAGCCAAACGCACGTTTAGGTATTCCATCATTTACCTGACCTTGTTGTTCGCCGCCCTACTGGTCGATCACTACTGGTTTTTCTAAGCCTGCAGTTGGGCTAGTCTGGATAAATCCCGAAGCACTATCCGTTTGGTCGGGATTCATCCCGACATGATACAAACGCTGCTCTCATCCCGACTTATGCAATAAAAAAGCCACTTCTTTAAGTGGCTTTTTTAAGCAATTTTCACTTACGCTAAGGCGGCACTGACTTTCGCATTAAATTTACTGCGCGCTTGCCATAAATCATAACTGCTTTGTTCTGCCAGCCACAAATCTGCGCGGCCACCATTTTCAATACCCAACCACTTTTCTAGCCGCAGCGCCATCTCTGGTGAAATCGCTGCACGGCCATTTAACACCCGCGACAAGGAAGGCCTAGCGACACCTAATTGCAAGGCCGCTTCTGTGACAGACAAGCCTAAGGCTGGCAACACATCATCTCTAAGTGTTTCGCCGGGATGTGGCGGGTTGTACATCGAATTCATCTTACTTATCTCCTAGTGGTAGTCCTGGTAATCAACCAAAATGGCATTTTCGCCTTCAAACATAAATGTCATGCGCCAGTTTCCATTGACCCATACTGCATAATGCTGATTCAACCCACCTTCTAATGCATGCAATTTCCAGCCTGGCACATTCATATCGGCCGCTGAAACAGCCCCATCTAAACGCCGCAGTTGTCGGCCCAACTTCGATGCGTGATGCGGCTGTATGCCCGCCTTACTGCCGGTCTCAAAAAAAGACTGCATGCCTTTATGTTTGAAGGTTTTAATCATAGCAGATAAAGTGTAATGCGTAACGTTACAAATTGCAACTGCAGCAGTCGGGGTTCATCCCGACATGATACAAACGCTGCTCTCATTACGATTTAAAAATAAAAAAGTCACTGAAGCAGTGGCTTTTTTATCTCTGCTTGCCGACTATGCGTTTAAAGCGTATAGTTTTTCTATGTTTACCGTTATAGAATCCAGCGTTTTCATCAAGTATGCGCAGGCTATCTGGTCTGACGAGGAGCGCATGGCATTTATTAACTGGATAGCAATGAACCCCTTAGCTGGCGATGTGATTGCCAATAGCGGAGGCTGTCGAAAAGTTCGCTGGTCAAGACGTGGCGTAGGGAAACGGGGTGGCAGTCGCATTATTTACTTTAATCAATTGGAATCTGGGAAAATTGCCTTGTTAATCGTGTACGCAAAATCTAAGTTTGACAATTTACCTAGCGAATTCTTGGAACAGCTAAAAAAGGAATTTAATCGTGCCTAAAGACATTGAAATGGAACAATTTAAAGCCGACCTACTGGCTTCAGTTCGAGAAATAAAATCAGGCAAAACCGCACGGCAAACTCAAGTTGCGCTACCTGATGTTGTCAACGTCAGAAATAACATGGCGCTGTCACAGAGCCAATTCTCCAGCCTACTAGGCGTTTCAGTTCGCACACTTCAAGGCTGGGAGCAAGGCAGAATTGTACCGTCAGGTGCCGCCAGAACGCTCATTACCGTGGCCACCAAGCACCCCGAAGTATTACGTGAGCTTTTGCTTGCCTAATCAGCAGTCGGGATAAGCCAGCCTATGGCTTCCCCACATAATATTAGGCGATTGCATTGCCTTATTCTAAGTGAAATCCCGACAAATAAAAAAAGCCCCGACCAAGGGGAGGAGAGTCGGGGCAAAATGCCTTAGGATCTAAGGCTTCCGCTAAGGGAGAAAAAAGCGGAATGCTAGCCAAGTTCGCATCAGCTATCATGCACGGTCAGACTTAACGCTTTTTCGTTTGGTTCAGATTCATTTGTAACAGTTTGTATACGCTTTAGCTCCCAACTTTTGGCCCATCCCATGCGATAATAAGGGCATGGAAAATCAATCAACTTTACTCGCCGACCTTAATAACAAGCAGTTGGAAGCGGTCACCCTGCCGCACCAGTCGGCCTTGATATTAGCCGGTGCCGGCAGTGGTAAAACCCGCGTACTGACCGCGCGTATCGCCTGGTTGATACAAACCGGTCAAGTGTCGCCGACCGGCTTATTGGCCGTGACCTTCACCAACAAAGCCGCCAAGGAAATGTTAACCCGCATCACCGCTTCCCTGCCTATCAACACGCGCGGCATGTGGGTGGGCACTTTTCATGGTTTGTGCAATCGCCTATTGCGCGCCCACCACCGGGAAGCCGGCTTGCCGGCCAGCTTTCAAATTTTAGACATCGCCGATCAGTTATCCGTCATCAAACGTTTGATGAAGTTGATGAATGTGGACGATGAAAAATACCCGCCTAAACAAGTGCAAAACTTCATCAATGGCTGTAAAGACGAAGGCTTGCGGGCCAATAAAGTGGAAGCTTACGATGCGCACTCGCAAAAAATGCGGGAAATCTTTGAAGAATACGATAAACAATGTCAGCGCGATGGGGTGGCGGATTTTGCTGAACTGCTATTACGTTGCTATGAATTACTCGAGCGCGATGCCAACATCCGCCAACATTACCAAAGCCGCTTCAAATACATCTTAGTCGATGAGTTTCAAGACACCAACCGCTTGCAATACTTGTGGCTGAAATTGCTGGCAGGGCCAGACAATTGTATGTTTGCGGTGGGCGATGACGACCAATCCATCTACGGCTTTCGCGGCGCCCGCGTGGGCAATATGCGCGATTTTGAAAAAGACTTTCAGATTCAACACATCGTGAAATTGGAAGAAAACTACCGCTCACACAGCAACATCTTGGATGCCGCCAATGCCATCATTTCGCACAACACCAAGCGCTTAGGCAAGAACCTCTGGACCTCGGCCGGCGCCGGCGAACCGGTACGCGTTTACGATGCTTACAACGATAACGACGAAGCGCAATTCATCGTCGATGAGATTAAAATGTTGCACGCTGAGGGCACGTCTTTAGGCGACATTGCTCTGCTCTATCGCTCCAATGCACAATCGCGCATCTTAGAACACGCCTTGTTTTCAGCCAATTTACCTTACCGCGTATACGGCGGCTTGCGCTTTTTTGAACGGATGGAAATTAAACATGCCTTGGCCTATATGCGCTTAATTGCCAACGCCAACGACGACACGGCGCTGTTACGCGTGATTAACTTTCCGGCGCGCGGCATAGGTGCTCGCAGCCTAGAGCAACTGCAAGAAAGCGCCCGAGCGGACAATTGCAGCATCTGGCAAGCGGCTATAAACAAGGTCGGCAACGGCAAATTGGGCGCCAAAGGCATAGAGGGCTTTGTCGCCTTAATACGGCAAATAGTCGACCAAGCCTACGGCATCAGCTTGGCTGAACTGACCGAACTGGCCACCGCCATGTCCGGCTTAATGGCGCATTACGAAAACGACAAAGAAGGCGAAGACCGCATCGAAAACTTGAAAGAATTGGTGACGGCCGCCGTGTCATTTAGCCAGCAAGATTTTGGCAATCACAACAACGTGGACGGCGACAGCGAGCAAGATTTGCTCACACAATTTTTAAGTCACGCCAGTTTAGAAGCCGGCGAACACCAAGCCGACCTGGGCAAAGAGGCCTTGCAGCTGATGACGGTACACGCCTCCAAGGGCTTGGAATTCAAAGCGGTGTTCATCAGCGGCTTGGAAGAAGGCTTGTGCCCGCACGAGCAAAGTCTGTACGAAACCCAAGGCCTGGAAGAAGAGCGGCGCTTAATGTACGTGGCCGTGACCCGCGCCCGCCAGCGCTTGTATTTAAGTCATGCACAAAGCCGTATGTTGCATGGCAAAGTGCGCTACGGCATAGCCTCGCGCTTTCTAGAAGAAATCCCCGAGCAGTTACTCAAGCACATCAACAGCAAACCGGTGGCAAGATCAGGTGGCAGTCGTGATTACAACGCCTTACCGGCCATGATGAGCACCCAGCAAAGTAGCGGGCAAAAAAATGCCATGCCATGGAAAATAGGCCAGCAAGTGGCCCATGCTAAATTTGGTAATGGCGTGGTGGTGAGCTACGAAGGCAATGCCAGCGACATGCGCGTGCAGGTGAATTTTGGACGAGAGGGCCTAAAGTGGCTGGCCATGGAGTTTGCTAAATTAACGCCTTTGTAAGTTAAGGCTTGGCTGTCTAATGCGCAGCGTCCACGGCAAACACATCGACATAACTGGCATACAAGCTGGTCATCATCATGGGCACGGCCACGATTAAGCCCAAGCCCATGGGCATCATGGCAATCAGCAATAGCGCGGTAAAAATCACCCCATACAGCAAAAACGGCAGTATGTTTTTAAGGCAAGCCATAAAGCTTAGTTTTAGGGCTACGCTAGCGCTTAAATTATGTAAGCCTACCAACACAGGCGCATAGCAATAGGCCATCAATATCGGCACGATGAACAGCATGGCGAACAACAAGGGGCGCAGCAAAACATCGGTTTGCTCTGGCGTTAAATCTTGGCCTAATTTCAAAGCAGCGAGGGTAGCGTTGTCCATGTTTAACACCAGCAGGATCACCACTGCTAGCAAGCTCGCCAGATACATGCCGCCGACGGCGAAAAGTTGTGCGGTATTTTTCTTAAAGCCGGCAAATAAATGGTTGATTTCCAAGTCTTGCTGCTGTGCTACCGCCTGACAACCCGACATCATGCCAGCGGCAAACACCGGAGCTAACAGGGATGTCAGCACCGAACCCAGCGGGCCCAAGAATGAAATCGGCACAATAATCGCCAAATAAATCAGCCAAAGTATGATCCACATGGCAGGGTTGGCTTTAAATAACTGAAAGCCACTGACCACCCAGGCCCAAGCGTGGCGGGCTGGCACTTGCCTAAAATTCGGGGTGATTGCAGGGTGGGTTGTGCTCATAGCGGTTTATCCTAGCGTGCGTAAGGTCAGTATGCGTTGAAAATGCTGCGGGTCTTTAGCATGGGTTAATTCACCGGCTTGCGGGTAGATTTGATCGTACAAACGCGACAACCAAAAGCGCAAGGCGGCTATGCGTAACAAGCTAGGCCAAGCGACTTGCTCGGCCGCGGTAAAGGGTCGAACCGCTTGGTAGGCATTGAGCATGGCGGCCAATCTGGCCTGATCAAAACGCCCGTCGGCCGCCACGCACCAATCGTTAACGGCTATGGCCAAATCGTAGGCCAACACATCGTGGCAAGCGTAGTAAAAATCAATCAGCCCACCTATTTCATCGCCGTCAAACAATACGTTGTCGCGGAACAAATCGGCATGGATGACGCCACTGGGCAAGGCCGACAAATCCAGCCCATCTTGAAAAGCTAGGCTGTTGCTTAATAGGGCTTGATCAGAAGAACTTAAATGCGGCATGATCAATGCGGCGGTTTTTGTGCGCCAGGCGGCACCACGGCTATTGTGACTATTATGGTGATTAGGCTGCAAGTCGAAGGACAAACTGGCCAAATGCATCTCGGCCAACACGCGACCGACCGCACTGCATTGCTGCACATTGGG
>SXVG01000030.1 GCA_005791685.1 Methylotenera sp.
ACCAGGGGGATGGAGCCCATGTAGGCCGTGGCGAGGCCGGTACGGGCATTGGTGGCGCCTGGACCAGAAGTCACCAATGCCACGCCCACTTTGCCGGTTGAGCGTGAGTAAGCATCGGCCGCATGGAGCGCGGCTTGCTCATGGCGAACTAAAATGTGCTTAAATTTATCTTGATGAAAAATGGCGTCGTAAATATGCAGCACTGCGCCACCTGGGTAGCCAAATACGAATTCAACTTTTTCTTCATGTAAGCAGCGAATTAGAATTTCTGCGCCGGTAATTTTGGTAGAACTTTTTTCCATGCCTGAACCCATGCTTATTTTTTTACTTTAGTGTTGGCACTTATAACGAGTGCTTGTTTTTATTTGATTTAGTGACTTTTTGTGTAGTTTATACACCAACCCTATACCATAACGGTTTGAGCCTGTTTGGTCAAGGAAGATAGTCTAGAGACGCGCAATTTGTAGGATTTATCGCACCAATTATTGCGATATGCATAATGGCTTATTAATCGAAGCGCATGGATAAGTCGACAGCCTGTATGTTTTTCGTTATAGCCCCTATGGAAATGCGATCCACGCCAGTGAGGGCGATGTCCCTCACGTTCGCCAAGCTAATGCCACCCGACGCTTCGAGTAGGGCTAGATGGCCTAGTTCTTTATTCATGAGGACCGCTGCACGGAGCTGCGTGAGATTGAAGTTGTCCAATAAAATGCTCTTGGCGCCAGCGCTAAGGGCTTCTTTTAATTGGCTTAAACTCTCCACTTCTATTTGTATGCTTTTGTCGGTAGGCAAGGCATAGGCTTGCTTGAGGATGGCGGCTATGCTGCCGGCGGCGGCAATATGATTTTCTTTAATTAAGATGCCATCGTATAAGGCCAGGCGTTGGTTATGGCCGCCACCCACGGTTACGGCATATTTTTGCGCCCATCTTAAATTGGGTATGGTCTTGCGCGTGTCTAAAATTTGACTGTGCGTGCCAGCGATTGCTGCTACGTACAGCTGTGTTTGCGTTGCTGTGGCGGACAAGGTTTGCAAAAAATTGAGTGCACAGCGTTCGGCTGTCAAGATGGAGCGGGCCGAACCCTTGATCTCACACAAGACTTGCAGTGCGTTAACTGACTCACCTTCATTAATCAGCCAATCGATGTGTACGGTGTCGTCTATCTGGGCAAAACAGGCATTCACCCAAGCCAAGCCACAAATAACGGCTTTTTCACGGACTATGATTTTTGCGCTGACTGTTTGTGTGGCTGGCACCAGTTGCGCGCTTAGATCGCCCGAGCCTATGTCTTCGGCCAAGGCCGCTTGCACTTGTTGGCGTATCAATTCGGCCCAGTTGCTGGGTATGCTTGGGCTGTCAGTGAGGAAAGGAGTCATGGTTGTGCGGTGTTACTTAAATAAAGTGGGCAAGCTCAAGCTTGCCTTATGAAAGCCAGTGATGATTGCATTATAATGCTAGGCAGGCACTTTTTTTTGTAAAATACCGGAAAGATGATGAAACTTCTCTACACCAATACCAGCTCTTATGCACGCAAAGTGCGTATCGTTGCTCACGAAAAACACATAGCCATGGCGCTGCAGCAAGTGGTGTTGACCGATCCAGATTGCCCGGTGAAACAATACAATCCACTGGGCAAAGTCCCGGTGTTGATTTTAAGCGATACTGAAAGCTTGTATGACTCCCGTGTCATCGTTGAATATTTAGATAATTGCACGCCTTTGGCCCATTTAATACCACAAGAGCTCAGTGCAAAAATAAAGGTGCGCAGGTGGGAGTCTTTAGCGGACGGTGTCTGCGACGCCGTTGTCGCGGTGATGTTGGAGCAACGTAAAGCCGAGCCAGCGCAAGACGCGGCGTTTATGGCTAAGCAGATGGATAAAGTTAGCCGTGGCTTAACTGTATTAAACGATGATTTGGCTAATCATGAGTGGTGTGTGGGGGAAGCCTTTAGTCTGGCCGACATTGCCGTGGGTTGCATGTTGGCTTACGTCAATTTACGCTTTGTCGGCGTGATCAATATGGCCGTAGACTACCCTAATTTAGAGCGTTTGCATCTGGCTTTATTAAAGCGCCCGTCTTTTAAAGAAACGGCGCCCAGCCCTAATTAAGCGGCGCTAAGACGACAAGGAGCTGGTAATAATGCCGCCACCTAGGCATACATTGCTTTCATAAACGACAGCGGATTGCCCTGGGGTCACGGCCCATTGTTTTTGTCCAAACTTAATTTCAACATTGCTTTTGTTTAAGCGTTCTATCTCGCACGGGGCATCGGCTTGGCGGTAGCGGGTTTTTGCGCCATACACCCAATTGCGGGTGGGTGCTTCAGGGTCTATCCAGGTCAGTTGTTGGGCGATCAAGCCGTCGCTTAGTAGCAAAGGGTGGTCATGACCTTGAACGACGGTCAGCACATTATTTGCCATGTCCTTGGCAGCGACAAACCAAGGTTCGCCGTTGCTGTCACGACTGCCGCCTATCTTTAAGCCCTGACGCTGACCTAAGGTGTAATACATGAGGCCTTCATGGCGACCCACGTGCTTGCCTTCAGGGGTTTTTATGTCGCCAGGTTGGCGCGGTAAGTACTGGCTTAGGAATGCTTGAAAAGGCCGTTCTCCAATAAAGCAAATACCGGTTGAATCTTTTTTTTCGGCATTGATTAAGCCTGCTTGGCGGGCTATTTCACGGACTTCGCGTTTCAGTAATGCGCCTAATGGGAACAGCGTTTTGCTCAGCTGGGCTTGATTTAAGCGGTATAAAAAATAGCTTTGGTCTTTGCTGCCATCGTCGGCTTTCAATAATTGAAATAAGCCTGGCTTAAGCGGATTTTCTCTAACGTGTGCATAGTGACCGGTCGCAATAAGGTCGGCGCCCAAGCCCATGGCGTGATCTAAAAAGGCCTTAAATTTGATTTCTGCATTGCATAAGATATCCGGATTAGGGGTGCGGCCGGCTTGGTATTCGCTTAAAAAATTAGCAAACACGCGGTCTTTGTATTCCGCACTAAAGTTGACCGCTTCTATGTCTATGCCTATTTTGTCGGCCACCGCCACCGCATCCAGCAAATCTTGCTTGCTGGAACAGTACTCGTCGGTGTCATCGTCTTCCCAGTTTTTCATGAAAAGCCCGGTCACTTCATAGCCTTGTTGTTTGAGCAATAAGGCGGTAACCGATGAGTCGACGCCACCAGAGAGGCCGACCACTACTTTTTTCTTTTGCTGTTTATTGAGGTTCATGTTGATTGTACCGTGACACCTGATTTTATAAATGCGTGACCACGTGCAGTGGAAATTGTTGGCCAGCCAAATAATCTTCCACACATTTTAAGACTTGTGGGCTGCGCATGAGCATGGCTTGCTGGCGCATTTCTGCCGCTGACATCCAAACGGTGCGAACGATACCTGTGTCTAGCGCCCGCTCGGGTTGGTGATGACTGACGCTGCCTATGTAAGCGAAACGTAAATAAGTGCTGTCGCTATGTTCATGCTTCCAATGGTATATGCCGAGTAGGGCTTCGGGTTTAAAGGCATAAGCGGTTTCTTCCAAGGTTTCTCTGATGACCGCTGCTAGCAAACTTTCATTGTCTTCCAAATGACCCGCCGGTTGATTGTAGCGGTTACCGCGTTCGGTCACTTCTTCGACTAATAAAAACTTACCCTGCTCTTCGACGATTGCCGCGACCGTGGCATGAGGCATCCATTGCATAATGTAAGGGGATTTAATGTAAAGATTGCTCATTTTAACCCAAACTGGCGTTAAGCATCATATCGATGAGCAATAGCCTCTGGCTTAGGTCTGTAGCGTATTATTAAAATAGTCACTGGTAGCGCTCAAGCTTTGTTAATATGGCGCTTGGTAAAATTAAGCGGGATCAATGGCTAGAAATGAATCGGCAAATGAATGATGGCAACACTCTTTACTTAGCCTCACGTAGCCCGCGTCGTGTGGAATTATTAAGTCAATTGGGTTGGCGTTGCCTGGTCATCCCGGCGGACATCGATGAGACGCCGCATGAGCATGAGAGCGCAGAGGCTTATGTGGCAAGGTTGGCGCAAGAAAAAGCGCGTACGGCTTGCTTGGGCTTGGGCGTAAATCCAAGTAAACCAGTTTTAGCGGCCGACACCACGGTGGCCTTAGACGGCTTGCTGTTGGGTAAGCCGGTTGACGATGATGACGCGCGGCGCATGCTGACAAGCTTGTCCGGCAGTCGACATCAAGTGCATACGGCCGTGGCTTTGGTTTTTAATCATAAAATGGCGCTGGCGCTGTCCTGCACCCATGTGGAAATGATGGTGTTGTCCGAGGCGCAAATTGAGGCTTACATTGCCAGTGGCGAATCGCGGGATAAAGCCGGCAGTTACGCCATACAAGGCTTGGCTGGCGCTTGGATTAAGCGTATAGAGGGCAGTTATTCTGGGGTCATGGGTTTGCCTTTGTATGAAACGGCGGCTTTGTTGCGTGAGCAAGGCTGGGCTGTTTTATAGCCAGGCTTTTGGTTGAATAAGCTTGAGGCTAGTGACGAATTTAAGTTAAAAGAGAATGTAAATTGAGCGAAGAAATATTAATTAATGTAACCCCGCAAGAAACGCGCATCGCCATGATGGAGAACGGCGTGGTGCAAGAGTTGCAAATTGAACGCAGTTCGTCCTTGGGCTTGGTGGGTAATGTGTATCGCGGTGTGGTTTGCCGCGTACTGCCTGGCATGCAGTCCGCGTTTGTGGAGATAGGTTTGCAACGCGCGGCTTTTTTGCATGCCGGCGATATTTTTGAATGCGGCCAATCGGAAACAAACTTGCCCATACAGGCGGTGCTGCACGAAGGTCAATCGCTGATGGTGCAAGTGATTAAAGAGCCCATAGGCACTAAAGGCGCTAGGCTGACCACGCAAATTAGTATAGCTGGGCGGTTTCTAGTGTATTTGCCGCAACAAGAACACATAGGCGTGTCGCAGCGCATAGAGGACGAAGCCGAACGCGAGCAGTTGAAGTTGCGTTTGCTGGGCCTGTTGCCAGAGCAGCGAGTGGGGGGCTACATCATACGCACCATGTCGGAAACGGCTAGCGATGAAGAGTTGTTGGCTGATATCGATTATTTGACCAAGACTTGGCAGCACATCCAGGCAAAAAGCACGGCCGTGCCAGATCGCACCTTGATATTTCAAGATTTAAATTTACCCATGCGCGTGTTACGCGATGTCTTATGTGCCGAGACAGAAATGGTCAGGATAGACTCCAGCGAGACCTATCAGAAATTACTGGATTTCGCTAATTTATACGCGATAGCGGCATTGGATAAATTGGTGCATTACCAAGGTGAACGGCCCTTATTCGATTTGTACAGCATAGAGCAAGAGATAGAAAAAGCCATGTCGCGCAAGGTCGAATTGAAATCCGGCGGCTATCTGATTTTTGATCAAACGGAAGCCTTGACCACGGTGGATGTGAATACCGGCAGTTTCGTCAGTGGCAAGAACTTGTCCGACACTATTTTTAAAACCAATTTAGAAGCAGCGCAATCGATTGCTAGGCAGTTACGCTTAAGGAACTTGGGTGGCATCATCATCATCGATTTTATTGATATGGATGAAGATTGCCAACGTGAGGCGGTGCTCAACGAACTGCAAAAAGCCGTGGCACGCGATAGGGCGCGCACTGGCGTTAATGGGTTTACGCCATTAGGTTTGGTTGAGATGACGCGTAAGCGTACTCGTGAAAGTCTGGCGCATGTGCTGTGTGAGCCCTGTGCTAGCTGTAAAGGACGTGGCGAACTGAAAACGGCACAAACCGTGTGTTATGAGATTTTACGAGAATTGTTAAGAGAGGCTCGCCAGTTTAATGCCCGTGAATTACGGGTGTTGGCCGCACCGAAAGTGATAGACATGTTGCTCGATGAAGAGTCGCAAAGTTTGGCTAATTTGTCCGACTTTATCGGTAGGCAAATTTCTTTGCAGGTTGAGGCGAGCTACAGCCAAGAATCGTTTGATATTATCTTGATGTAAGCTTAAGCGGTCGGCGCGCTTGCGGGCTGATGAAATTTAGCCGCGCGCATGAGCCTGAGTAATAGCGTATCTAACTGATGCGCTTGTTCGCTTAGCTTTAAAAAATCCTGTTCGGCTAAAGCCACATTTTTTTCAGTATTTTCAGCATGGCTGTGTGATTCCATTAAGGCTGCGGCACGTTTGTCTAGGGATTTTTTATGTTCGTTGATTTGCGTTTTAAGTTCACCTATCACCACATTTAACCAAAGCGTACAATCCACTTGGGCTTGCTCAAAAGCCGTTTGAATTTGCGCACCTAGACCTAGGTAAAATCGACGAATTAAAAAACGTTTTTCGGTCAGCACGTTGATGGGGTCCAGGCAAAATGCGTTGGTAATCTTTTCTAGGGATTGCATGGCATGGATAAACTTATCCATATTAAGCGCCATGGCTTGGGTTTTTTCAAAACCGTGATTGCGATAAAAGAGTTGGTATAAATCGTCGGCCTGCTGTTTGATTAGATCGCCTTCTAATTTAATCTGTTCAGCCAGTTGAATGGCTTGCTTAGTCAAGGTGCGCATGCTTCTATTTAAGCTGATGGTGGTCCAACTGTCGCCCATGTCTTGCTTGCTTTGCTCCAAGGTGTTGTTTAAATGGCCTAGGCTAAGATGCTGCAGTAGCTTGTCGCTGAGGCGTTTAATTTTTTCGCCACCTTGATTGAACGTTAGCACGGAGGCGTCATAACGCTTACGTTCAATGGCGACTTGAGTCAAAATGGTTTTGCTCGTGTCTGCATTTTGATTTTGCATCTGCTTTAATTCTTTGAGCTGACTGTCGGTTTGTTGGAGGCGCATTTTCGCCACTTTTTGCGATAGCGCGATCATGTTGGCGCATTCGGTCACGATGGCTCGGCCTAGAATTTCATGCTTGGATTTAATCAGTTGATTGGCTAAGGCATCTTCTAAAGATTCAATACCGCTGCGCGCTAATAAGGCAGCGTCTTTTTTGATTTTAGCGAGCAGGGCTTTTTGTGCGGATATGGCAAAAATACGTTTGGCATCCACCGCTAATTGTTGGGCGGTATGGTCAATTTGTTGTTGAATTAAGCGTTCCACTTCCGCATCGCTTTCTAGGCCATCCCAAAGCATATCGATTTTGTTCAGTATGACTAATTTATGACTGGCGCGATTTTTTACATAGTCGGTCCATATCTGCATGTCGGACTTGGTGATGCCGGTGTCGGTGGCGGCCAAAAATAATACCGCATGGGCATTGGGGATAATGTCCAAGGTCAGTTCTGGCTCTGCCCCCATGCTGTTTAAGCCTGGCGTATCAATGACGACCAAGCCTTTTTGCAACAAGGGGTGCGGGTAGTTAATCATGGCGTGGCGCCACATGGGGATGTCTATCGTACCTTGCTCTGCCAACATGCGCTGCATCGCCGGATCGTCTTCGTTCCAAAAGCCTAGCGATTTTGCCGTGGCTAAATCCACGCTTCTTTTTTCGATTAAGGCGCCCAGGGTTTGCTTCATGGCATCGGCTGAACCGGTGTCCAGTAAAAATTTATGCCATAAGTCGGGCTGGCTTTTTAGTTCGGTCAAGCTGCTGTCGCTGAGTTTCGTGGCTATCGGTAAAAGTTTAATAAAGGCCGGTTCATCATTGGAAAATATTTCAGTGGGGCACATGGTGGTGCGCCCAGGTGCGCTTGGCAACAGGCGTTGATTAAAGTCGGCGAAAAAGAGGGCGTTAATGGTCTCGGTCTTGCCGCGGGAAAATTCGGCTAAAAACGCCATCAGCAGTTGGTCTTTTTTTAAGATTTCTTTTAGGTCGTACAGCCTTAACTCTTGCGCCGCATCCATGGGGCCGGCTTGCTCCAGCCACGCAATGTATTCATCAAGGAGGGCAATTAGACTGGCCCGCCAAGCGCTGTATTCGCTTATTTTTATGCTTAGGCTAGATTCAGCGGTGGGCTGGCTAGGCAAGGCTTGAGATGGGGTGGGCATGCGCGTCATGGTGGGTGAGCTTACAGCGCTGCCAGTAGCTTACTTTCCAAGGGCATGAGCAGGGTTGTCAGCAGCAACTGTGCACTAATGATAAAAACAAGCGGGCTGATGTCGAGCTGGCCTATCGGCCGTACGAATTTACGCAGCCGATTGAGTGTGGGTGCGGTGAGGGCGCTCAACACTGGGGCGAGTGCGGTATGGGGGTTAAGCCAGCTTAGTATGGCTTGCAGCAATACCGCATAAAGGAAGAGGCTGAGGCTGATGTTGATGACACCTAAGCCGGCTAAGCCGAGTAGCTTAGGCCAGATGCTGTTGGCGGCGATGACTAAGGGGAAGTCTTTTAAGGCTAAACTTAATAGGTACAACAGCAGCTGTGTTAAGAAGGCCAGCAATAAAGTGGCGGCATCCAGTTTAGTAAAGCCTAGGTTGTTAACGGCGCCTAGGATGCGCCTAGCGGGCCTTACCGCAAAATTGCTTAAGGTCACCACCCATACTGCCGCTGGATTTTGGAAAGAAACCTTGGTCAGTTGAAAATAAAAGCGTAATAGAAACAATAAGGTCAGTAAGCCTAATACCGTTTGTAGCAAAAACAGCAGGGCATTAGTTAGCAAGCTCGTCTCCTAGCATTTTGGATTTTTTGGCTGCGGCAGTGGCGGCGGCCAAAATGATTTGCTTGATGTGAGCGGATTCCAAACTCAGTATGCCTTGTTCGGTGGTACCGCCTTTGGAAGTGACTTGGGCGCGCAGTGTTTGTATGTCTGAATTCGCTTGTTGCGCCAGTAAACTGGCGCCAGAGAAGGTTTGCATGGCCAATAGATTTGCTTCTGCTGGGTTAAGGCCCAGGACTATGGCTGCATCACGCAACGCTTCTATCAAATAAAAAACATAGGCAGGGCCACTGCCGGAAATGGCGGTAACGGCATCCATTTTCGTTTCATCGTCTAACCACAAGCTGAGGCCTATGGCATCTAATATGCTTTTAGCTTGCTCGCGTTGTGCGGCTTGGACGCCAGGCATGGCATACAGTGCAGATACCCCGGCTTGGATTTGCGCGGGGGTATTGGGCATGACCCTGACGATGGCGGTGTAATCATTTAGCCAGCGGGAAAGTTCACCGGTGCGGATGCCGGCGGCAATTGAAATGACCAGTTGCTTGGACAGTTTGGCCTTGAGTTGCTCGCAGACGGTGCGCATTTGTTGTGGCTTGACCGCCAGCACAATGATTTGCGCTGACGTATCCGGCATGGCCACATAATGCGCATAAGTTAATACGCCAAATTGGCTGGTCAATGCTGCACGCTTTTCTGCATCGGGTTCAATAACCTGTATGGCCGACATGCTAAAGCCATTATTTTTTAAGCCGCTTAGGATGGCGCTGGCCATGTTGCCACCACCGATAAAGCTAATCTGCATATTATGATTCATGTGTGGGGCTTACCCTTTAATATAAGCTGTTTCTTTATTTTCTGGCACCAAACAAAGCCGAACCTATGCGTACGATGGTGGCACCTTGTTGGATGGCGATGGGGTAGTCGTCCGACATGCCCATAGACAAGGTGTCCAGTGCATACGCTTTTGCTAACAAGTTATCATAACATTCTCGTACTTGTTTGAATTGCTGGGTTTGTATATTAATGTTTTGGCTGGGGGCCGGTATGGCCATTAAGCCACGCAGTTGTAAGTGCGGGAGTCTGGCGATGGTGGCCACTAGGGCTTCTAGGTCGGCCACTAACACGCCACTTTTGCTGGGTTCCTGGCTGATGTTGACCTGCACGCAGACTTGCAATGGTTTGCTATGCTTGGCCCTGGCGTCATTTAAACGCATGGCTATTTTGGGCCTGTCTATGCCGTGTACCCAGTCAAAATGTTGGGCGATTAATTGCGTTTTATTGCTTTGTATGGGCCCAATAAAATGCCATGTTATAGCCAAGTCACTTAACTGCGCTTGCTTATCCAAGGCTTCTTGTAAATAGTTTTCGCCAAAGTGGCGTTGGCCTGCGGCATACGCCTCACGAATGGCGGTGGCTGATTGCGCTTTGCTGACCGCCAGCAATTGTACGGATTGCGCTGCATGCTCAGGCCGTTTGGCCGCTTGAATGGCGCTTAGAATAACTTGCAAGCGATTGCTAATTGAGGTCATAATCCATTAAGTGTTAAGTTCTCATGCTGGTTTTGCTACTGGACCTTGCATACGCGCGGGTAATGATTGCAGTAAATACAGCTAAGGCACAGCAGCGTAAATTATAACAGGAGCACGTTGTGGATATTTCAGATTTACTGGCCTTTTCAGTTAAAAATCAAGCTTCCGATTTACACTTGTCCGCCGACATGCCGCCTATGCTACGTGTGCATGGCGATATTCGTAAAATCAATCTGCCGACTTTAAATCATACGCAAGTGCGGGCCATGATTTATGACATCATGAACGACAGCCAGCGTAAGGAATACGAAGCCAGCTTGGAGTGTGATTTTTCTTTTGAAATAGCTAATTTAGCGCGTTTCCGGGTGAATGCTTTTAACCACAGCCGTGGTGCTGGTGCCGTCTTTCGCAACATCCCATCGCAAATATCGAGCTTGGAGGCATTAAATTGCCCGGCCATTTTTAAAGAGATTGCCGATCAGAGCAGGGGCTTGTGTTTGATTACTGGGCCAACGGGTTCGGGTAAGTCCACCACCTTGGCTGCCATGATAGATTATATTAACAACAAAGACTTCGCCCATATTCTAACCGTGGAAGACCCCATAGAGTTTGTCCATACCCCTAAGCAATGTTTAATCAGTCAGCGTGAAGTGGGGCCGCACACCCATTCCTTTAATAATGCTTTGCGCTCGGCCTTACGTGAGGATCCCGACGTCATTTTAGTGGGCGAGTTGCGTGACCTGGAAACCATACGTTTGGCTTTGACGGCGGCAGAAACCGGGCACATGGTGTTCGGCACCTTGCATACCAGTTCCGCGGCTAAGACGATAGACCGCATCATTGATGTATTCCCGGCGGCAGAAAAAGACATGGTGCGTTCCATGCTGTCGGAATCGTTGCGCGCCGTGATTTCACAAACCCTATGTAAAACCAAAGATGAGCAAGGGCGCGTGGCTGCCCATGAAATTATGTTAGCGACACCGGCCATACGCAATTTGATACGTGAAGCCAAAGTCCCGCAAATGTATTCGGCTATTCAGACGGGTCAAAGTGTGGGCATGCAAACACTGGATCAAAGTCTGCAGGATTTAGTGAAGCGCAATATTATTTCCGTGAATGAGGCCCGCGCCCAAGCGGCTAATAAAGACAGTATCTTTGGCTAGGGCTATCAAGGGGGAATAGGTAGGCGATGGAAAAAGATCAAACAGAAAAATTCGTATTGGATTTATTGCGATTGACCATGGCTAAAAATGCCTCGGATTTGTTTATCAGCAGTGGATTCCCGCCCGCCATGAAAATAGATGGCAAAATCACGCCGGTGAGCAATCAAGTTATTTCATCGCAACAGGCGCGTGAAATTTCCAACGCCATGATGACGGAAAAGCAAAGGGCCGAATTCGAAGCTGGCAAAGAATGTAATTTTGTGATCAGTCGCAGCGGCTTATCACGCTTTCGCGTGAATGCTTTTATCCAGCGTGGTGCAGTCGCTTTGGTGTTTAGAATGATAGCCACAAAAATCCCTGACTTTGAGAGCCTAGGTCTGCCACCGGTGTTAAAAGAGATCGCCTTAAGTAAGCGCGGCTTGGTGATTTTTGTCGGTGGTGCCGGTTCTGGGAAATCCAGCTCTTTAGCAGCGATGGTGGGCTATCGCAATGCCAATGGCAGTGGCCATGTGTTAACCATAGAAGACCCGATAGAGTTTCTGCACGAGCATCAAAACTGCATCATTAGCCAACGTGAAGTTGGGGTGGACAGTGACGATAGCCATAAGGCCTTAAACAATGCCTTACGCCAAGCACCGGACGTGGTGGTGATTGGGGCTATTCGTGATCGAGAAACCATGGAATACGCCATGACGTTTGCCGAGACCGGGCATTTGTGTTTGGCGACTTTGCATGCCAATAGCACCCATCAAGCGATAGACCGCATCGTCAATTTCTTTCCTGAAGAACGGCGCAATCAAGTGTTGATGGATTTATCCTTGCATACCCAAGCCTTTATTGCACAACGCTTGATCCCGCTTAATAAAGCCAAAGGACGCGTGGCGGCGGTTGAGGTGATGCTTAATTCACCATTCATCGCCGACTTGATGCGCAAGGGTGAGGTGCTGGCCATTAAGGAGGTCATGGTAAAAGCCACGGATTTAGGCATGCAAACCTTGGACCAAGCGTTGTTTGATTTATATAACGCGGAATTAATTAGCTATGAAGACGCTTTGCTCAATGCCGATTCGGAGAATGATTTGCGTTTAAAAATTAAATTAGCCTATGACGCGAGCAAGGCCCCATCGCCGGCCGCTGATTTGGCGGATTTAAATATTGTTTAATTGGCTAAACTGGCTTTAGCTTGGGTAGACCAGTTGGCCGTGCACCAAGGTGTATTTAACTTTCCCCGCCATTTCCAAACCGATAAACGGACTGTTTTTACCTTGACTCTTTAAGTTGCTGGGGTCGATTTTCCAGTATTGCTGCGGATCAAATATGCAAATGTCGGCATCGCTGTTTAAAGCCAAATTGCCCGCGGCTATGCCTAAAATTTTGGCTGGGGCAGGGCTGATAAAGGACAGTGCATTGAGTAAACTGACTTGCTCTTGCTGGGCCCATTTTAGAGTCAGGGTGAGCAGCAGTTCTAGGCCACTTGCGCCGATCTCCGCTTCAGCAAATGGGGCTAATTTAGCATCGTCATCCACCGGTGTGTGGTCAGAACAGATGGCGTCTATGGTGCCATCTTTAAGGCCGTCCGTCAGTGCTGCCTTGTCGCGCTGGCTACGCAGGGGCGGTTTTAGATGGCAATGGGTATTAAAGTAGCCTAGATCGTGCTCGGTCAGGTGTAACTGGTTGGCACTGACGTCGCAGCTAATGGGCAAGCCTTGTTTTTTGGCTACACGCACCATGCTTACCCCTTCAGCCGTGGATAAGCGGCTAAGGTGTACTTTAGCGCCGGTTTCTTTAGCGATGCGTAATATGCTGGCCAGTGCCAGCGCTTCAGCGGCGCTAGGGATGCCTTTAAGGCCTAGTCTAGTGGCGACTTCGCCATCGTGAGCGACCCCATCTTTGGCCAGCCAAGCTTCTTCCGCATGCAAAAATAGGGTGTAGCCAAAGGTTGCGGCGTATTCCATGGCGCGCCAAAGCACTTGCGTGTCGGTAATGGCCACATTGGCTTGAGAAAACCCCACGCAACCTGCTGCACGTAACTCACCCATTTCAGCCAGCACTTCGCCTTGTAATTGCCGAGTTAAAGCGCCCAGCGGATAAACGTGGGCTAAATTAAGTTGTTTGGCGCGGTGTTTTAGCATTTCCACTAGACCCGGCTCGTCCAGCACTGGGTCGGTGTCCGGTGGGCAGGCTAGGCTAGTCACGCCCCCTGCGACCGCAGCTTGCAACTCGCTAATGAGTGTGGCTTTGTATTCTTCGCCTGGTTCACGCAACCTGGCTGACAAATCCACCAAGCCTGGGCAGACAATAAGATTGCTTGCATCTATGCTTAGATTAGCGACAAAGCCCTCAGGCGCTTCGCCTAGTGCCAGAATTTTGCCTGCGCCTACAAAGACATCGAGTTGGCGGTCAATGTTGGCTTTAGGGTCTATGACACGGCCATTTTTAATGTGAATTTTCATGACTGATTTCCTGATGTTTGGCCACCGGCAAGTATGGCCATGACCGCCATGCGGATAGCAATACCGTAGGTCACTTGCGGCAGAATAACGGATTGCTTGCCATCGGCTACGCTAGAATCAATTTCGACGCCACGATTCATCGGCCCTGGGTGCAGGACGATGGCGTCGGGCTTAGCCAGGCTTAATTTTTCTTGGCTAAGACCATAGGTTTTAAAGTATTCTTGGGCGCTGGGTAACATGGCCCCGTTCATACGTTCGTTTTGTAGGCGTAACATCATGACCACGTCGACATCTTTGAGCCCAGCCCGCATGTCGTGGAACACTTGCACGCCTAGTTTTTCTACGTCGGCAGGCAGCAGTGTTTTAGGCGCAATCACCCGTACTTCGGGTACGCCCAAGGTCGTCAGGGCGTGAATTTCAGATCTGGCCACCCGCGAGTGCAGTATGTCGCCAACGATAGCCACGCGTAGGTTATGCATGTCTGGCTTGTATTTGCGTATGGTAAACACATCCAGCAGCCCTTGTGTCGGGTGCGAATGGCGGCCATCGCCGGCATTGATGACGTGTATGTGTTGGGGCACGTGCTGGGCAATGAAATGTGCGGCACCCGATTGCGCGTGGCGCACCACAAACATATCCGCATGCATGGCAATCAGGTTGTCCACCGTGTCTAAAATGGTTTCGCCTTTGGATTGTGAAGAGGTGTTGACATTTAAGCTGATGACGTCGGCCGAGAGTCGTTTAGCGGCGATTTCAAAGGTGGTGCGGGTGCGGGTGCTGTTTTCAAAAAATAGATTGCAAATGGTCTTTCCGCGCAATAAAGGCACTTTTTTTACTTCTCGCTCAGCCACACCCACAAAGGATTCTGCCGTATCTAGAATTTGCTTCAAGATCTTTTTGGGTAAGCCTTCGATAGACAGAAGGTGGCGTAATTGGCCGTCAGAATAGAGTTGAGGATTATGCATGCTTAGGGCTCGCCTGATTATTCGATGGGGTTGGCAATTTTAAGGCAAGGCTTAAAGTGCCGTCGGCATTTTGCTGTAATTGCAAGTTTTGTGTTGCCGTGAGGCTTAAGTCTATGGCCGTGATTTGCGGTGTGATAGGCAGTTCACGGCCGCCGCGATTGACTAAGGCCACTAGGGTAATGCTGGCTGGCCGACCGTAGTCAAACAATTCATTCATGGCGGCACGGGTGGTGCGACCAGTGTAGAACACGTCGTCAATTAAGATAATGTGCTTATTTTCAACATCGAAAGCAATTTGACTGGGTTGATTTTCCGGCTTGAGGCCGCGCTTGGCATAATCGTCTCGATAAAAAGACACATCCAGGGTGCCGTGTTCAATCGCTAGGGCTTTAATGTGGCTGTCTAGGCGCGCCAGCAATCTTTGCATGATCCAGACGCCACCACTTTGTATGCCTACTAGCGCGGTATTTTTTTGCAGTAAAGGCTGAAGTTTTTCTGCCAGGCTGGTTAGCAGCACTTCTGCGTCGGGTAAGTGGGTAGGTTCTGATGTCATGAGTGTGTTGATTTTAAGTTATTTTCGATATCATAATTCATGTTTAAATACTGTCAAAATAGCTTTGCAATATGGTCTGTGCGGCCACTTGATCCAAGTGGGTTTTTTGCGCACGGCCTTTTATCCCAGCTTGTTTGAGTAGCTGACTGGCTTCAACGGAGCTGTAACGTTCGTCTATCAGCATGACGGGCAGGTTGAAGCGGCCATTAAGTCGGCGGGCAAATTTTTTGCATAATTGTGTCACCTCGGTTTCCTCGCCAGCCAAATTTAACGGCAGGCCTACTAGCAATAATTTTGGTTGCCATTCTGCTATCAGCGCCGTAATCCTATTAAAGCGCACATTGTTGCTTTCGTGGTCTATGCTGGTGAGTGCTTGTGCTTGGGCTACGATGTGTTCGCCGACCGCCACCCCTATTCTTTGCTCACCAAAATCAAAGGCCATGGCCGTGCCAGCTAAGACGATTTTTTCCTGATAAATGTGTTCATTGTCTATCAGTTGTCCGTGCGCTGTTGAGGTGACTGGTACGCTGCTAGCCATTAGGCGTGGCCTGCCACATCAGATAACATGGCTGGATTGATGCCCAGCAAGGCTAGGCTTGCATTGAGTTTGTCCTCGGCTTTGGTGCCGTACAAAATTTTATGCAAAGTCTCGCCATCTTTGGCTTGCACAGACAGCCATGCGTTTTCGGCAATCTCTTGTTCCAGTTGTCCGGCTGTCCAGCCCGCGTAACCTAAAGCCAGTAACATTTTTTCCGGGCCTGCACCGATTGCAACCGACTCTAGGATGTCTTTTGAGGTAGTGAGGGCGGTATTTTCGGCTATGCTCATGGTGCTATCCCATACGCCGCTGTGTTCATGCAGCACAAATCCTCGCTCGGGCTGAACTGGGCCACCATACAGCACATGATTTTGAGCGAGTGCAGCGTCGTTCAAGTCAACTTTTATTTTTTCAAATAAAGTTTCGTAGGTGATGTCGGTGGGTCGGTTGACGATGACGCCCATGGCGCCATCTTGGTTATGGGTGCAGATGAAAGTGACGGACTTGGAAAAAAACGGATCCGTCATGCCTGGCATGGCGATGAGGAAGTGACCTGTAAGATTAACGTTTTCCAATGGGCTTATTCTAACATAGCTATTTGTTTATTATAGAAAATTATTAAAGTGTGCTTATTTTGCCTCTAAATAACCGGTGACCTCTAAACCAAAGCCGGCCATGCTGGGCATTTTCCGTGGATTGGCCAGCAACTTCATTTTACCCACAGCGCAATCCAGTAGGATTTGTGAGCCTATGCCGTAGGTGCGTAATTCTTGGTTGACCCGCACCGGTTGGTCGGCGCCCAGTATGCGCTCGACTATGCCAGCCCCGGTTTCTTGCTGATGCAATAACACCATGACACCTGACTCTGCCTCGGCGATGACTTGCATGGCCGCCAAGGTATTCCAGCTATGGGAGCAACTGGATTTGTCCAGCAGATCGAAAATAGACAGCGGTTCGTGTACCCGTACCAGCGTTTCTTGTGTCGGTGTGGGCTTGCCTTTGATTAAGGCTAAATGGGTTTCTTTGGCTATTTTATCGCGGTAGGCAATCAGTTGCATGGGGCCATAAGGCGTTTGGATTAAACGTTCTGCCGCTCTTTCGACCAGTCGTTCTGTTTGTGCGCGGTATTGAATGAGGTCGGCAATCGTGCCAATTTTAAGATTATGCTCGATAGCGAAAGTCATTAAGTCTGGCAAACGCGCCATGCTGCCATCGTCTTTTAAAATTTCACAAATCACGCTACTGGCTTCGCAGCCGGCTAATTGCGCTAAATCACAGCCAGCTTCGGTGTGGCCGGCACGCACCAGCACGCCACCGTCCATGGCGGCCAACGGGAAAATGTGCCCGGGGCTAACGATGTCTTTTGCTTTGGCAGTTTTGGCCACGGCCGCTTGTACGGTGCGCGCTCGGTCGGCGGCTGAAATGCCGGTAGTCACGCCTTCAGCGGCCTCTATGGAAATGGTGAAATTGGTGCCCATGCGTGCGCCATTTTTTTGCACCATTTTAGTTAAGTTGAGTTGTCGGCAACGCGCTTCGGTCAGGGTTAAGCAAATGAGGCCGCGGCCATATTTAGCCATAAAGTTGATGTGCTCAGCCGTGACAAACTCTGCCGCCAGCACCAAATCACCTTCATTTTCGCGGTTTTCATCGTCTACCAACACCACCATGCGGCCGTGTTTAATTTCTGCAATGATTTCTTGGGCGCTGCTTATGGTCACGTTTTTTCCAATTACTTTATTCATGGTTTAGCGATGCTATTCTTTTGCCCATTGCGCCATGCGGTCTACGTAGCGGGCGATTTGGTCTACCTCTAAATTGACTAAGCTGCCCACGGTTAAAAATTGCAAGGTGGTATTTTCCAGCGTATGCGGAATTAGGTTCACGCTAAACACATCCTGCTCTATGCTATTGATGGTCAGGCTGACGCCATTCACTGCAACTGAACCTTTGTTGGCGATATATTTGCTTAGGGCGTGTGGCGCATGGATGGCCAGCTTCCAACAATCGGATAGCTGTTCAAACAGCACAACCCTTGCCACCCCATCGACATGGCCACTCACTAAATGGCCGCCTAATCTGTCGCTAAGGCTTAAGGCTTTTTCTAGGTTGACGGCTAGGGGCTCGCTTAAGCCAACGGTCACGGACAGTGTGGCTTGGGATACGTGGGCCTCAAAATGAGTTGGGCTCACTGCCGTCGCGGTTAAGCAAACGCCATTGACCGCAATGCTGTCTCCTGTTTGCACGTCCTGCATGCCCAAGCCCGCGCAAGCGATATTGAGCTTTAGGTCTAGGCCTATGGCCTGCGTGTTTTCGATTTTACCGACGCTTTGTATGATGCCTGTGAACATGCCGCAATTTTATCAGAGTTAGCACGGCTTGGGCTTAATTGCTTGCTCGCACAATACTTGTTAAGCGCTGGCATAAGCCTGTTAGAATTTAACCTATGTGGGAAAAATTCAAATCAAGGCTTAAACAGTTTGCCGGCTACGAGCTTTTGCTAGGTCTGCGGTATACGCGTGCCAAGCGTAAAAACCATTTTATTTCATTCATCTCCTTGACCAGCATGCTAGGCATAGCGCTCGGCGTGGCGGCGCTGATCGTTGTGCTATCGGTGATGAATGGTTTTCAAAAAGAGTTGCGCACTCGGATTTTAGGCGTGGCTTCGCATTTGGAAATTAGCGGCCGGAATAATCAGCTAAGTGATTGGCAGCAGGTGCTGGATTTTTCAATGAAACAACCGCAGGTGCTGGCCGCCGCGCCTTATATTATGGCGCAGGGTATGCTGAGTTACGATCAAGGGGTGCAGGGTGCTATTGTTCGCGGGGTGTTGCCGGCGACCGAAGACGCCGTGGCGGAGTTGGGCCGCAATATGAAAGTGGGCCGCTTGACGGATTTGAGGGCGGGCGAGTTCGGTATTATTTTAGGCGCGGATTTGGCGTATAACCTAGGCGCACAAGTGGGCGATAAAGTCTTGCTGATGGCGCCACAAGGGCAATTTACCCCTGCTGGCATGGTGCCGCGGCTAAAGCAATTTACCCTTATAGGCCTGTTTCAAGTGGGCATGTATGAATACGACGCTGGCTTGGCGTTGGTGCACTTGGAAGATGCGGCTAAGTTGTATCGCATGGGCGACAGTGTCTCTGGCGTGCGTTTGAAGTTGGCTGATCTATTTAATGCGCCGGCTATAGGGGCCACCATGGCTAAGCGACTTAACGCCATGTCAGAGACCGGTGAGCATTATTATGTCAGTGATTGGACCTTGCAGCATGCTAACTTCTTTAAAGCGGTGCAGATGGAAAAGCGCGTGATGTTCATTATTTTAACCTTGATAGTGGCGGTGGCAGCCTTCAATATTGTTTCTACCTTGGTGATGGCGGTGACGGATAAGCGCGCGGACATCGCCATTATGCGCACATTGGGAGCCAGCCCATTGAGCATCCTTTGCATATTTATCATACAAGGGGCTTTAATCGGATTAGTTGGCACGCTGTTGGGGGCGGTTTTTGGGGTGCTGATCGCGCTTAATATCAGCAGCATTATTCCGTTTATCGAAAATTTGTTTCAGGTACAATTTTTAGCTAAAGAAGTGTATGCTATCAGCGAACTGCCTTCGGATTTGATTTGGGCGGATGTGCTGGTCATAGTGGGCATGTCCTTTGTCTTAAGCCTAGTGGCTACCTTGTATCCTAGTTGGCGAGCCAGCAAAATCAACCCGGCAGAGGCTTTGCGCTATGAGTGATGCAGCAGTTCAGGCGGGTTCAAACGGCGTGGTGTCTTGCGCAGGGCTTTATAAAACCTACCATGGCTTAGACGTGGCGGTATTAAATGGTATAGATTTGACGGTCGGTGCCGGTGAACAAATCGCCATAGTCGGCAGCTCTGGTTCTGGCAAAAGCACTTTGTTGCACTTGCTAGGAGGCTTGGATGCGCCTACTGCGGGCGAGGTGCGTATACTCAATCAAGACTTGTCCCGTTTAAATGAAACCAAAAAAGGCTATTTGCGTAATCGCAGTCTAGGGTTTGTTTATCAGTTTCATCATCTATTGGCGGAATTTACCGCTTTAGAGAACGTCGCCCTGCCTTTACTTATTAGGCGTATGGCGCGTGATCAAGCTTTTAAGAGGGCTGCCGCCATATTGACTGAGGTTGGCTTGCAACACAGGTTGGAGCATATGCCGGGCGAATTGTCGGGAGGTGAGCGGCAACGCGCGGCTTTGGCTCGGGCCTTGGTGAGCGAGCCGCAATGCATATTGGCCGATGAGCCGACGGGTAATCTTGATAGACACACCGCGCATGCGGTGTTTGATTTATTGTTAGGATTGAATCAGGACCAGCAAAGAAGTTTGGTGGTGGTGACGCATGACATGGAATTGGCTAAGAAAATGCAGCGCCAATACCAATTGGTTGACGGTAAGTTGCTGCCACTGTAGACGCGCTGTGTTTTAGTCTTAGCCATGACTCTGATTGCGCTGATGTTTGTTTTTGCTGCATGGGTGGTGCAGCAAATGGCGCAATTACCCAGCCCACATGCCTTGTTATGGCTAGCTTTGGCGGCCAGTTTGGTTTTTTTTGCGGCTTGCCGTTATGCTTGGGCTGGCCATCTAAAAACCTGCTTGCTGGGCTTGGGGGCTTTTTTATTAGGTTTCTGCTGGACCAGTAGCTTAGCTTTATGGCGCATGAGCGATGCCTTGCCGCCAGTGTGGCAGCAAAAAACCATAGAAGTCATCGGGGTGGTGGCCAGCGTGCCCGAGGTGACTGAGCGTGGTCTACGCTTTCGCTTTGATGTGGAAAGCGTACTGACAAAAGCTGCGATTGTTCCTCGGCATATCAGCCTGAATTATTACGCCAACAATCCCTACCACGATCGCAAAGATAAAAATTCTTCCACACAAGTTTCGACCGCCAGTACGTCACCCAATCCGTTTCATGCCGGGCAGCGCTGGCAATTGTCTGTGCGTTTAAAACGTCCGCATGGCGCCAGCAACCCGCACGGTTTTGATTTCGAAGCTTGGGCGCTGAGTGAAAGTATTCGTGCCAGTGGGAGTGTTAAAAGTAAAGCCGGCATGCGTAAGTTGACGGATTTTGTTTGGCAGCCTGGCTATGTAATCGAGCGTGTGCGTGAGCTTGTTGGGCAGCGTATTGTGCGAGTCTTGGCTGAGCGGCCTTATAGCGGAATTATTCTGGCCTTGGTCATGGGCGACGATAGTCAGATTAAGGCCGACGATTGGCAGGTGTTCTTACGCACAGGCACCAGTCATTTGATGTCTATTTCTGGTTTGCATATCACCATGCTGGCGGGTTTGGCCTTTGCTGTGGCCAGTTTTATTTGGCGGCGCAACCCCCAATGCGTGATGTTTTTACCCACGCGGAAAGCCGCCACCATGGCTGGGGTGATGGCCGCCTTGGCATATGCTTTGCTGGCTGGATTTTCCGTGCCTACCCAGCGTACATTTTACATGCTGCTGGTGTTGGCCATGGCTTTATGGTCAGGCCGGCAGTTAGGGGTGACGCAAGTGTTGACTGTGGCTTTGTGGGTGGTGGTAGCGCTGGATCCTTGGGCCGTAAATGCACCCGGGTTTTACTTATCTTTTGCTGCCGTGGCCATCATGGCTTACGCATTAAATGGCGGCATCGCCCAGCTTAGCTGGTATAAGGCGGCATTAAAAACACAGTGGGCCGTCACCATAGGCATGCTGCCGGCGGTATTAATTTTATTTAATCAAACGTCGATTGTTTCTCCAATTGCCAATGCGATTGCCATTCCATTGATTAGTTTTATTGTGACGCCCTTGGCTTTGTTGGGCAGTTTCTTGCCCATGGATGGGCTGTTGTATTTAGCTTATGCGGCTTTAGACGGTTGCATGCATTTACTCCATGGCTTAAATAGTTGGCCAGTCTCTACCTGGCAGCAGCAGGCGCCCGCCACTTGGACCTTGCTGCCCGCACTGGTGGGAGTTTTGTGGTTATTGTTGCCCAGTGGATTTCCTATGCGTTATTTAGGCTTGCTTATGTTTTTGCCTATGCTATCGCCCTTGCCTGCGCGGCCGTTGCTAGGAGATATGAAAGTAACGGTGCTAGACGTGGGGCAGGGCTTGAGCGTGGTTGTGCAAACGGCTAAGCATACGCTGCTTTATGATGCTGGCCCTAAGTATGACAGCCAAAGTGACGCCGGCAGTCGCATCGTTGTGCCATATTTGCGCGGCATAGGGGTGGCTAAATTAGATGGGTTTGTGGTCAGTCATAATGACATAGACCACAGTGGCGGCATGCAGGCTGTGATGAACTTAATGCCTGTAACTTGGTTGGCCAGCTCTTTGCCGGCAGTGGTAGATGTTTCAACCGTCCCGCAACGCTTGACTTGCTTTGCTGGGCAAACCTGGACCTGGGATGGGGTGCGTTTTGACATGCTTTATCCAAGCATGACAAGTTATGCCTATGCCGATATTAAAGATAATAATCGCAGTTGCGTACTCAAGGTGAGCAGTCAATCCGGCAGTTTGCTGTTGACGGGGGATGTTGAGCAGATGGGTGAGCGCGCTTTGTTGGATGCCGCAAAGGATGTTTTATCTAGCGACGTTTTGCTGGTGCCGCATCATGGCAGCAGAACTTCATCTGGCGTTGATTTTATAGAGGCGGTTGGGCCTACCATCAGTATATTTACCGTGGGTTATTTAAATCATTACCAGCATCCCAACCCCGAAGTGTGGGCTAGACACCTAGCGCTAGGTGGTTTTTTGTATCGTTCCGATTATGCTGGGGCAGTAGAGATGCATTTTACGCAGGACTCTGAAACGCGCAGTGGAAATATCCATTTGCGGCCTTGGCGTAGCCAGTATCGGCGTTATTGGCATGATGATTATTAGCTTGAAGTCTCGATTGCGCTACACTTCTAGCTTGCTCAAATGGGTCGGACCAGCTAAAGTATTGCAGGGATTAAATCCATTATGCTTTTGGGCGTAATTAATAGATTGTTTGAATTTTAGGGAGTCGCACTGTGTGGGAAATTATAGTAGCTGCAGGTTGGCCTATTTGGCCGCTGATTATTGCATCAGTCGTTGCATTGGCCATCATAGGTGAGCGTGCGTTTGTTTTACGTGAAAGCGCGGTTGCGCCGGGGAATTTATTGTCCGAAGTGCAAGCTTGGTTGGCTAAAGGCGGCATCACTAAAGACACCATAGCGCGTTTAGAACAGCATTCGATGCTAGGCCGGTTGTTTGCCAGTGCCTTAAGCAATGCCAGCAATTCGCGCGAAGTGACTAAGGAAGCCATAGAGGAGACAGGTAGAGCGGTGGCGCATGATCTGGACAGGTATTTGTCTACCTTGGGCACCATTGCTACGGTTGCGCCCTTGTTAGGTTTGCTCGGCACGGTCATTGGTATGGTGGAATTGTTCGGTGCGTTTACTAACACCGGGCACGATATCGCGCAATTTGCGCGAGGCATTTCGGTGGCGCTATACAACACTGCCGCCGGTATCGTCGTAGCCGTACCAGCCATGGTGGCATACCGCTATTTCCGTTCTCAAGTTGATGATTTGTTAGTGGGCATGGAGCAGCAAGCAATTAAGTTGGTGGAAATCATCCACGGCGAACGTAATTGATGCCTGGGGAAATAACATGAATTTTCAACGTGGAAAGCGGCATGAAGATCTCGAGATGAATCTCGTGCCATTGATTGATGTGCTGCTGGTCATCATTATTTTCTTGGTGGTGAGTGCCACTTTTTCGCGTACCAGTGAATTGCAGATTAATTTACCCACCGCGGAAGCCAATATTCCGCAAGAAAAGCCCTTAACCATAGAGGTGGGGGTGGATGCCAGTGGTAAGTACGTGGTGAATGGCAAAAGTTTGTCTGATGTAAGTGTGGCTGGCATAGCCAGCGCTTTGCAAGCGGCGGCTAACGGCGGTAAAGAGCCTACTATTATCATTAATGCCGATGCAAAGAGCACGCACCAGTCTGTGGTGGATGTCATGGAAGCCTCTCGCACGGTAGGCTATACGCACATTACTTTTGCCACGCAATCGAAAGCCAGCTTTTAACTGACGCATACTTGGGAATTCGATAAGGCAATGCTGCTCGAGTTTTTAAGCCTAGTTATAAGCCTAGTTATTTGATGCCCACATCTTTTTCTAAGCGCAGCCATGGCAATTAAAGCGGTCAATTCAACATCGCTCTTTTGGCGCTTGTTTGGCTATGCCAAGCTATACCATTGGGTGCTTCTACTTGGCATCTTAGCCCTCACCCTCCTTGCCTTCAGCAATACGGCTTTTTTAGCGATTATCAAGCAAGTGACGGACGAAGGCTTTGTTAAGCAATCACCAGCTACCGTGGCTTATTTGCCCTTTATGCTATTTTCTTTATTGGTGCTACGTGCCTTATCTGGCTTTGTCTCGGGCTTTTCCATACGGTGGCTGGCGCGCCGCATGGTAGCGGATGTGCGCTTAGATGTTTTTCGCCAACTCATGCGGTTGCCGGTCAGTTATTTTGATCAACAAGCCGCTGGCGTGCTCATTTCGAAATTAAGCTATGACATTGAGCAGATGCTTAATGCAGCCACCAAGGCCACGTTGACTTTGGTGCGAGACAGCCTGACGGCGATGGGCATCATGGCCTATATGCTGTATTTAGATTGGCGACTGACGCTTATTTTTGTTTTATTAGCACCGCTCATGGTGTTTTATTTGAAGGCCATGACACCGCAATTACGTGCCGCAGGCAAGGAGGTGCAATCCAGCCTAGGTGACATGACGCAAGTGGCCGAAGAGGCTCTGACTGGTCAGCGCATGGTGAAGATTTTTGCTGCGCAAGCCTATGAGTATGAGCGTTTTGCTAAGGCGGTCTTAAATAATAGACGCTTGCAAATTCGTTTGGCACGCCTGTCTGGTTTAAATAGCATGGTGGTAGAAATGCTGGCGGCAGTGGCATTGGGTTTGGTGGTGTATTACGCGGTCGGAAACTTCAGTGCAGGTGAGTTTGCCGCATTTGTCGGGGCTTTGTTAATGTTGATTGCGCCCATTAAAAATTTAACGGCCATGAATGAGGATGTGCAAGTGGCACAGGCGGCGGCGCAAAGTGTATTTGCTTTGATGGATGTGGAGCCGGAGTCGGACGTGGGGCAGCCCATGCCTTTGCGCACGCAAGGCGAAATTGAATTTAAGCAAGTCATGCTGACCTACCCTCATAGCAAACGCTATGCTTTAAAAAACATCAATTTCACTATCCAGGCAGGCGAAAAGCTGGCCTTGGTGGGGCGGTCTGGGGGCGGTAAAACCAGCTTGATTAATTTGTTGCCAAGATTTTATGAGTTGCAGCAAGGGCAAGTATTGTTGGATGGCGTGGATATGCGAGATTTATCTTTGGCGGATTTGCGTCAGCAATTCTCTTTAGTGAGTCAGGATGTCATGCTGTTCAACGATACGGTATTTAATAATATTGCCTATGGTCTATTACGGAACGCCAGTGAAGCGGACGTGATTGCCGCCGCCAAAGCTGCGCATGCTTGGGAGTTTATACAGCAACTGCCCCATGGTTTGCAGCATGAGATTGGCGACCGTGGTCTGCGTTTATCAGGAGGGCAGCGCCAGCGCATTGCTATCGCCAGGGCGATTTTAAAAAATGCCCCTATACTGCTACTGGATGAAGCGACTTCGGCCTTGGATAGCGAGTCCGAACAACATGTGCAGGCGGCGCTGGATAGCCTGATGAAAAATCGCACCAGTATAGTCATTGCGCATCGCTTAAGCACCGTAGAAAATGCCGATTGCATTGTGGTGCTGGAGCAAGGTGAGATGGTTGAAAGCGGATCACACCAAACCTTGCTTAAAGAAAAAGGCCATTATGCAAAACTCTATCAAAAGCAATTTAGCTAGCCTCTGAAAGTCCATGGCATGGGGATGTGTTAAATGAAGCGGTTCTTGCAAAAACAATGGCTAAGCTTCAGCGCTTGGCAGGTTTTATTGTGGCCACCGTCACTTTTTTTTGCCGGACTGGTTGCTTTAAGAAAATGCTTATATCGGCATCGTGTATTCAAAACCACGCGTTTAAGTGTGCCGCTGATTGTGGTTGGTAATATTAGTTTGGGCGGCACAGGCAAAACGCCTATGGTGATTTGGTTGGCCGAGCAGTTGCGTTTGGCGGGATTTAAGCCTGGTATCATCAGTCGTGGTTATGGCGGTGTGCCACAAGGGGCTGTGGCGGTGTTTGCTGATAGTCCTCCAGCTTTGGTGGGGGATGAGCCGGTGTTGATCGCAAAACGCAGTGCTTGTCCGGTGTTTGTCGGGGTAGATAAGGTGCGGGTTGGACAGGCCTTATTGCAAGCTAATCCGCAGTGTGATGTGATTATTAGTGATGACGGTTTGCAGCATTATGCTATGGAGCGAGACGTGGAAGTCGCCTTGCTGGACGGATTCAGTCGGTTTGGCAACCGCTGCTTACTGCCTGCGGGCCCTTTGCGTGAAGGCGTATCTCGGCTTAACAGCGTGGACGCAGTGGTGGTGTCCGGCGGTGTGCTGGTCGATTTGCCGGAAATCATGCCGTCCAGGCTGTTTGCCATGAGCCTAGAGGGGGATCATTTTTTTTCTTTAGATCAAGTGCCATCATCCAAGCCTGCGAGTTATTTTTTTGATAAAAATATTGTGGCCGTAGCCGGCATAGCAAACCCGCAGCGTTTTTTTAACAAATTAACGGCTTTAGGGCTACAATTTGAGCCCCGTGCCTTTGCCGATCACCATGTTTTTTCGGCGGCAGAGTTAACTGAGTTTGCCAATAAAACTATTTTAATGACAGAAAAAGATGCCGTAAAATGCCTGGGCTTTACCGATGTGGATGTGTGGTATTTGCCTGTCACTGCAACAATAAGCAGTGCAACTGGCCATTCGCTTATTTCCCTTATATTGCAAAAATTGAGAAATTAATATGGATACAACATTACTGCAGATTCTAGTCTGCCCGGTGACCAAAGGACCGCTTATTTTTAACAAAGCTAATAATGAGCTTATTTCAAAATCGGCGCGATTGGCCTATCCGATTAAAGACGGCATACCTGTTATGCTGGAAGAGGATGCGCGTAAATTAAGGGATGACGAAGCCCTTGAGTGACGCATCGACTGTTTTAAAGGCACCGCAGTTCTATGTGGTGATTCCAGCTCGCTATGCCAGTGCTAGATTGCCGGCTAAGTCGCTGCTGGATATTGCGGGCAAGCCTATGGTGGTTTGGGTGGCTGAACGCGCCACGCAAAGTGGGGCCGCGCAAGTGATCGTTGCCACCGATGATGCGCGAATTAAGCAAGCGGTTGAGCAACACGGGTATGGCGCATTGATGACCAGTGCAGCGCATTTGAGTGGTACCGATCGTATTGCCGAAGTGGCCCTGCAGCAAGCTTGGTCAGACGAGACTATCGTGGTGAATGTTCAAGGTGACGAGCCTTTGATAGAGCCTAGTTTGATTGCGGAGGTGGCGGCGCTGTTGAATAGGAATGAACAAGCAGCGATGGCCACCGCCTGCCATGTGATAGATAAAAAAGCCGATTACTTGAATCCTAATGTGGTGAAGGTGGTGCTGGATGCGCAAGCGTATGCTATGTATTTTAGTCGCGCACCTATTCCCTATAACAGAGGCGCGTTAGCGGAGCTTGAGTGGCCCCATTCTATGGTTGCATATAGGCATGTAGGCATTTATGCCTACAGGGTTAAATTTCTTAAGCAGTACGCCAGTAGCTTGCCCGGCACCCTAGAGCAGATTGAATGCTTGGAGCAATTGCGCGCCTTGCAGCAGGGGCATAAAATTGCTGTCCACATAAGCGGTCGGGCGCCGGCAAGCGGCGTAGATACGCAAGAAGACCTTGATGCAGTGCGCGCCTGCTTCCAATCCAAGCTGAAGCCATAGATGCCAGCGTTTCATGCGATCCAATCAATCTGGCAAAGAAAGCGGCAAATAACCTTGCGCTAAAAGGCTAGGTTTGCTATAGTCTCACCTCTCGACGGCACTTAAGTCGAATCGGACGCGGGATGGAGCAGTCTGGCAGCTCG
>SXVG01000031.1 GCA_005791685.1 Methylotenera sp.
ATCTTTAATCTGCTTTTCCGTTAGGCCGATTTCTAACAAACGGTTATAGCGCATGTAATTAGCACTGTGGCAATTTAAGCAATTGTTGATAAAGGTGCGCGCGCCTCTTTGCAAAGAAGCATGATTCGACGCATCTATCGGTGCCTTATCCAAATGCGCGCCTTCATTAGCCGGCGCACTCAGTGGCAACATCATCATGGGCAATAAAGCCAAAACGCTTAACGCTTTTTTCATACTGTATTTAATGTTCATGGTCATTATCCTGTCACCCTTTCCGGCACCGCTAAGGTTTTATCTTTTTTACTATACCAAGGCATCAGTATAAAAAATGCAAAATAGACCGTCATGAAAATACGCGCTACCACCGTAGCTCGATCAGCATTACCCAACCAAGGACCAAATTGCCCCCACACATTGGAAGGCTCAGTACCTAGATAGCCTAGAACAATAAAACTTAAGACAAAGGCCGCCAACCATTTTTTATACAAAGTACCGCGGTAGCGTATTGATTTTACTGGGCTCTTATCCAACCAAGGCAAGAAAGCAAAGGCCAATACAGATAGCCCCATGGCCGCAACCCCTGGGAACAAGGAAGGCGGTATGCCCAATAGACTCACCCCAGGGAAGGGTGGCACAGCACGCAATATGGAGTAATAAGGCGTGAAGTACCAAACCGGCGCAATATGCGCAGGCGTCACCAATGGATTGGCCGGCACAAAATTATTCGCTTCCAAGAAGTAGCCACCCATTTCTGGGGCAAAGAAAATAATGGTGGAAAATACCATTAAAAATGCCACCACTCCGACTATGTCTTTGACCGTGTAATAAGGATGAAATGGAATGCCATCCAATGGGATGCCGGTTTTCTTGTCTTTAAGTTGTTTGATTTCTATGCCGTCTGGGTTGTTGGAACCCACTTCATGCAAGGCAATAATGTGCGCCACCACCAAGCCAACCAAGACAAAAGGCAAGGCAATCACATGAAACGCAAAGAAACGATTTAAGGTGGCATCTGACACCAAATAATCACCACGCAACCACTCAGAAACGTCTGGCCCGATAAAGGGAATGGCTGAAAACAGGTTCACGATTACCTGCGCTCCCCAGTAAGACATCTGCCCCCAAGGTAACAAATAGCCAAAAAACGCCTCGCCCATCAAGCATAAGAAGATGCCCACACCGAACAACCAAATGAGCTCGCGCGGGTTGCGATACGAACCGTACATAATGCCGCGGAACATGTGCAAATAGACCACCACAAAAAACATGGAAGCCCCGGTAGAATGCATATACCGTATCAACCAACCCCATGGCACATCACGCATGATGTATTCCACGGAAGCAAACGCCAAGCCGGCATCAGGCTTGTAATGCATGGTCAAAAATATGCCGGTTAAAATCTGCAACACCAACACCAGCAAGGACAATGAGCCAAAGAAATACCAAAAATTGAAATTTTTTGGTGCGTAATATTCCGTTAAGTGCGCCTTAATATTGCTGCTTAAAGGGAAGCGGGCATCAACCCAGTTCAAGCCCTCATTAAGCGCGTTGGCTAACACTGATTTTTTTTCTGCGTTTGTTTTATTTGTCATGACTTAAGCCTTATCCTCAGTATCCACACCAATCAGCAAGGTCGTTTCTGTTAAGTATTTATGCGGTGGCACCACCAAGTTCAAGGGAGCCGGTGAGCCTTTAAACACGCGTCCAGCCAAGTCAAATTTTGAACCATGGCATGGGCAGAAAAAGCCACCCGTCCAATTATCCCCCATGTCGCCTTTAGGCTGCAGCTTAGCCGATGGCGAACAGCCCAAGTGCGTACAAATCCCCACCATTACCGCTAAATTTGGCTTAATGGATCGGTCCGCGCCGTTGCAGTAATCAGGTTGCTGTGAAGCAACCTCAGAACCAGGATCAGTCAGCTGATCATCGAGTTTAGGCAAATCCGCCGTCATGCCCTCGGTACGATGGATAATCCACACTGGCTTACCACGCCACTCCACGGTCATCATGGCGCCTGGCGCTAACTTACTCACGTCCACCTCTACCGGTGCGCCTGCCGCTTTAGCACGCTCACTGGGGGTCATGCTCAAGACAAACGGGGCCGCTGCCACAGCGCATCCAAGGGCACCGACACTGGAAGAGGCGATTAAAAATTGGCGTTTTTCTAAATCCACCGATGTGGGTGGGGAGACTGGCTCTGCATTTTTCTGCTTGTCATTAGGGTGGGCTGACATGTTTTCCTCATGGACTAATAGGATGGACTGGATGGGATGACTGAGCTTAATAAGCACGCAGTCCCCACATACAAAAATTACCTTCTAACTTTAATAAAACGAC
Source organism: Methylotenera sp. (assembly GCA_005791685.1). GTDB lineage: Bacteria > Pseudomonadota > Gammaproteobacteria > Burkholderiales > Methylophilaceae > Methylotenera. The sequence continues at coordinate 2,338 of SXVG01000031.1, forward strand.
CTAGCATGCATATGCTGCAAATTAAAAATTTGGAACATTGTACAATTTTTTGCAAATTAATTAAAGATATATTTTATAAGTCATTGAAATATAATGATTAAACTGGATTATGCAGGTCTAAGAAATGATGCTCTAGACTAAACTTCTCCGCCAAATGCTCGCCCAAGGCGCGTATACCATAGCGCTCTGTGGCATGATGGCCTGCGGCAATGTACGCCACCCCAGACTCCAGTGCCAGATGGGTGGTTTGCTCTGAAATTTCGCCACTAATGAAAACATCCACGCCCAATCTAATCGCATCCTCAAGGTAAGCTTGCCCGGCGCCCGTACACCAAGCAACGGTTTTTACCTGTTTATCCAAATCGCCCATGACTAGCGGTGGCCGCTGCAACACGGTAGCGATTTGATCGGAAAAGGCGCGTAAACTTAAGTCCTGTTTAAGTGTGCCATAGCAAACCAAGTTAGCTTCGCCGACCGAGCCTGTTTGCTCAATGTTAAGCTTACGGCCCAATTGGGCATTGTTGCCCAACTCTGGGTGCGCATCCATAGGCAGATGATAAGCCATCAAACTCATGTTGTTTGCTAATAGAAATGCCAGTCGTTTGCGCTTAATGCCGACAATTCTAGGATCTTCATTTCGCCAAAAATAGCCATGATGAACCAACACCAGATCGGCATTAAGCGTAAGCGCCGCCTCCAACAAGGCCATGCTGGCGGTAACGCCGCTCACAATTTTGCGCACCTCAGCACTGCCCTCAAGCTGCAATCCATTGGGGCAGTAATCATTAAAGCGTTCAACCTGCAAGAGTTGCTGGGTATACTGCAGTAAATCAGTCAGCTTAACCATAGCCTAATTTTCCATAACGACTGTATTTTTCGTTTTACTGGTGAGGCTCGCCAGCAAAATGCCCAACTCGTACAACAAACATATAGGCACAGCCAACATAAACTGTGAAACGATATCCGGTGGAGTAAATATGGCCCCCACGATAAATGCCGCCACCAGCACATAAGCCCGCGCTTCTTTAAGCTGGGCTATGTTTACCCAAGCAAAACGCACGGCCAAAATGACGGCTATAGGCACTTGAAACGCTAAACCAAAGGCAAAAAATAAGGCCATGACAAAGTCTAAGTAATTCGCAATGTCGGTCATCACGGCCACCCCTGCTGGCGCCGCCCCGACAATAAAGCCAAAAATCACCGGGAACACCAAGAAATAGGCGAAAGCCATGCCCGTTAAAAATAACAAACAGCTCGCCACTATCATGGGGATCATGAATTTTTTCTCATGCGCATACAAACCCGGCGCGATGAATGCCCAAGCTTGGTACATGGTATGCGGTAGGGAAATAATAAAAGCGGCCAGCATGGTGACTTGCAGAGGTACAAAAAAAGGCGTAGTTACGGCCGTGGCTATCATCTGCCCACCGACCGGCAACTGACTCAACAAGGGAGCGGCAAGTAAGCTGTATATTTTGTTGGAGAACGGAAAAAGTACGATGAACACCAGAAAAAAACCCAGCAATGTACGCAACAAACGATCGCGCAATTCGATTAAATGGGCAATAAAATTTTCTGTTGGGGTCACTGGATTTAATTAAACTTTGGCTGGACGGTCTTTTTTCTGAACAGGCTCTGGCGAATTTGTCTCTTGAAAATCCAATGCTTGCGTCAACGCATGGGCTTCTCTTTGCACCTTGGCCTGGGGTTTTTTACTGCTTTGCTTAATTTCATCTTGCAGTTGCTGCAACGCTGCAAAGCGCGTTTCTCGGTTAACCTCTTCTTTAACTTGCGCCATATAGCGTTGCATACGCCCAACCAGCGCGCCTAGGGTGCGCACGACTTTCGGCAATTTTTCTGGGCCAATCACAATCAACGCGACTAGGGCGATGACCAACAGCTCAGAAAAGGAAACATCAAACACGTAAAATCAGATTTAAGAGATTACTGCGCCGCGGATTTTTTAGCGGCTGGTTTCTTAGCTGCCGGCTTTTTAGCCACGGTTTTTTTCACTACTGTTTTTTTAGCTGCCGGCTTTTCTGCTGCTGGTTTTTTTGCCGCTGGCTTTTTCGCGGCACTGGCGGCGGCTTTTGGTTTTGCCGGCGCTTTGATCGACGCCGGCGTTTTTACTGCCTTGGGTTCCACTGCAGCAGCCACTGGAGCGGCTAGACTTTCACTGCCTTCTTTCACCGCATCTTTAAAGTTCTTGACTGCGCCGCCCACGTCACCACCCATATTGCGCAATTTCTTGGTGCCAAAAACCAACACCACGATGACCAACACAATTAACCAATGCCAAATGCTAAATGACCCCATGACGACTCTCCTAAAATATAAAGTTAGCTATTGCGTGACTGATTGCCGCCACCCATGACATGCAGATGAATATGAAACACTTCTTGCCCCCCTTCTACACCGGTGTTTATCAAGGTTTTAAAGCCCGCTAAACCTTGTTGCTTGGCCAACTGTGGCGCAAGCAATAACATCTTTCCCAACAATGCCTGATGTTCGTTTTCACAACCAAGCAAACTGTCTATGTGCAATTTCGGCACGAGCAAAAAATGCACCTTAGCCGACGGCCTGATGTCGTTAAATGCAATCACGTCATCGTCTTCGTAGATTTTTGTGGCCGGGATAGCGCCGCTGATAATTTTACAAAATACGCAGTTAGCACTCATTTTGTCACTGCGCTCTCATTTCTAGCGGCTTTTTCGGCCAGTCCAGACAACCCTTCACGCCTAGCCAATTCATCCAATACGTCTTGTGGCTTTAATCCGGCTTGGGCCAACATCACCAAGGTGTGAAACCATAGGTCTGCCGTTTCGTATATCAAATCTTGCTTGTTCGGGTTTTTAGCGGCAATGATGGTTTCGGCCGCCTCTTCACCGACTTTCTTCAAAATACTGTCCATGCCTTTGGCATACAGTTTTGCCACATAAGAAGTCTGTGGATCAGCGCCCTTACGTTGCTCCAAGAGTTGCGCCAAGCGGTTTAAAGTATCATTCATGTTCGGCCTAATAAATAGTTTTTGGGTCTTTAATCACCGCTTGATCTATCAACCAATGACCGTCGTCTAACTTTTTAAAGAAACAATTATGCCGTCCGGTATGGCAGGCGATGCCCCCCACTTGCTCAACCTGAATCAACAGCACGTCCTCATCGCAATCCAATCGGATTTCATGCACTTGTTGAAAATGGCCGGACTCCTCACCCTTACGCCACAACTTATTGCGCGACCGCGACCAATAGACCGCTTGCCCAGTCTCGTAGGTCAATTGCAAAGCAGCACGGCTCATCCAAGCAAACATCAGTATACGCCCGCTACGGTATTCTTGAGCGATCACCGGCACAAGACCATGGGCATCCCAACGAATTTCATCCAACCAAGTCATAGCCTGACTTCAATGCCTTGTTGTGCCATATATTGTTTAGCCTGCCCAACCGTGTATTCGCCATAATGAAAAATGCTGGCCGCTAACACCGCATCAGCACCGCCTATTTTCACACCGTCCACCAAATGTTGCAGATTACCAACGCCACCAGAAGCAATAATCGGCACTGCAACCGCATCCGAAATCGCTCGATTTAATGGATTGTTGAAGCCTATCTTAGTACCGTCCCTATCCATACTGGTCACCAGCAACTCACCGGCACCAAGGCTGGCCATGTACTGCGCCCACTTCACCGCATCCAAACCGGTCGCCTTACGGCCGCCATGGGTAAACACTTCCCATTCAAAAGCTTGATTGTCTACTTTTTTAGCGTCTATCGCCACCACTATGCATTGCGAGCCAAAACGACTGGCGGCGTCCGCCACCATCTGTGGATTTAAAACGGCGGTGGTATTAATGCTGACCTTATCCGCCCCGGCATTCAGCAAGCGGCGCACGTCTTCAACCTCACGCACACCGCCGCCCACCGTCAAAGGAATAAACACTTGAGACGCAACTTGCTCAATAATATTTAGAATCAAGCCGCGATTATCCGAACTGGCGGTGATATCCAAAAAAGTAAGCTCGTCTGCCCCTTGGTCATCATAGCGCTTGGCAATCTCCACAGGATCACCCGCATCCCTAAGCTCTAAAAAATTAACGCCTTTAACCACCCGACCGTCAGTCACATCCAGACAAGGAATGATGCGTTTAGCCAGCACTTAATTCATCCGCGAGTTTTTGCGCAGCGGCAAAATCCAAGCTGCCTTCATAAATTGCGCGGCCCGTAATCGTGCCTATAATGCCCTCATCGGCCACCGCACACAATCGACGAACATCGTCTAAATTGGTCATGCCGCCTGAAGCGATAATGGGAATGGTTAAGGCTTGTGCCAAGGCCACCGTGGCTTCAATGTTCACGCCAGTTAACATACCATCACGGCCTATGTCCGTATAAATGATGGAGTTCACCCCATAATCTTCAAATTTCTTAGCCAGATCAATCACGTCATGGCCAGTGAGTTTAGACCAACCGTCTACTGCCACTTTGCCATCTTTGGCATCCAAGCCCACTATAATGTGGCCGGGAAAGGCATCGCAAGCCTCGTGTAAGAAGCCCGGATTTTTCACTGCGGCCGTGCCAATAATGACGTAGCTGATACCATTGTCTAAATAGCGTTCTATGGTTTCCAAATCACGAATACCGCCGCCCAATTGAATCGGGGTGTCCCCACCCACGGCGCTGACGATAGAGCGAATAGCCGCTTCATTCACCGGTTTACCCGCAAAAGCGCCGTTCAAATCCACCAAGTGCAGCCGTTTACCGCCACAATCCACCCAATGCCTAGCCATGGCGGCCGGGTCTTCAGAGAATACCGTGGACTCCTCCATCAAGCCTTGTTTTAGTCTGACACAATGGCCGTCTTTAAGATCGATTGCTGGGATAATTAACATAGTCATATCAAATAATAATTAAAAGGGTCTATCAATTTATGTGGTACCAAGCCGAAAGCCTAGCCTTAACACTAAGGTTGCCAGTTTACAAAATTGCTTAACATTTGCAAACCCGCACTGGCACTTTTTTCCGGATGAAACTGCACAGCAAATAGCTTATCTTTTGCAATGGCACCGGTGAATCGATTGGGGTATTCGCTGTAGCCAGCCGTCAAGGATGCGTCGTCAGGCTGCACATAATAACTGTGCACATAATAAAAACGTGCGCCATCCTCTATACCTTGCCATAAGGCATGTGCCGGACGGCCATGCTGTTGAGTTTGGTAAACCTGATTCCAGCCCATGTGCGGCACTTTGAGTTTTTCGCCATGACTGTCGTGCATATCCGCCGCTGCAAAGCGACGCACCCGACCCTTGAGCAAAGCTAAACCAACCGCATCGCCCTCCTCAGAGTGCTCAAACAGCATTTGCAAGCCTATGCAAATCCCCAAAAATGGCTTATTGCTGGCAGCATGCAGCACCGCCGCACGCAAACCGCGCGCATCCAATTCACGCATGCAATCCGGCATCGCCCCTTGACCAGGAAAAACCACGCGGCCGGCATTGGCAATTGCATCGGGATCACTCGTTACCAATACCGATTGGCTGGGGGCCACATGCTCCAAGGCCTTAGCCACGGAGCGCAAATTACCCATGCCGTAATCAACCACTGCTATATCTGTATTTTTCATTCGTCTAACTTAAGTGGCTATAGCGCAAAAAAAGCTTATAGGCTACCTTTAGTAGAGGGCATGATGCCCGTCATGCGGGCATCCAACTCAATGGCCATGCGCAAGGCGCGACCAAATGCTTTAAAAATTGTTTCTGCCTGATGATGGGCGTTATGCCCTTTTAAATTGTCTACGTGCAAGGTTACATTGGCATGATTCACAAAACCTTGGAAAAATTCATGGATCAGATCCACATCAAATTCACCGACGGCAGCACGGGTAAATTCACAGGAAAAAGTTAATCCCGGGCGACCAGAAACATCCAGCACGACCCGTGACAGCGCTTCATCCAGCGGCACATAAGCATGACCGTAACGGCGTATGCCTTTTTTATCGCCTAAGGCTTTAGCAAAAGCCAAACCCAGCGTAATGCCTATGTCTTCCACGGTATGATGGGCGTCGATATGCAAATCGCCTTTTGCATTAACGGCAATGTCCATCATGCCGTGACGGGCGATTTGATCTAGCATGTGATCCAAAAAGCCCAAACCAGTATTGAATTGAGAAATACCGCTACCGTCCAAATTAACGGCGATCGTGATTTGAGTTTCTAATGTATTTCTAACTACTTCGGCTGAGCGCATAGGAAATCACTAAATAAAAATGGGTAAAATTAACAGGGGCTATTTTAACCTAAACCGGCTGTACTTGGGTTTTTGCGTACGCGTTCTAAGGCGCATTTTTCCATAAGGAAGCAAAGATAATGCTTACTCAATAAAAAAGCCTAGCAAGATTGTAATCTTAACTAGGCTTTTATTTTAATGCACGATATTACCCGCCTTACTCCTTGAATCTCAGTGAACTAACCATGAGATTCAAGCTTATAGCAGAGTAATTATTTTGCTTCTTCAACAGGTGCCGCTTCCGCAGGCGCTGCTTCTGCAGGTGCTACTTCTGCTGCCGGCGCTGCTTCTGCAGGTGCTTCCGCTGGTTCTTTGTTAAACACAGAAAGCAATACCAAAGCTGCAACCGCTGCGATGATCCATGGTAGGAATTTTTTTACACCGCAAGGCTTGGCGCAACCGCCGTGTGCAATGGCAGTGATTTCCGCTGCTGCTGCTGCTGGATCTTTAGCGCCGTAGATAGCCGCACCCGCTACAATGATAGTAGCGCCAGCATCTTTAACTTGTTGTGTAGTCGTCGCTTTAACGCCACCCGCCACTGAAATATCCACGCCTAGGTTTAAACCTGCCACCATAGATAAGTCATTGAATGGTGTTTGACCAGCCGCTTGTTGATCTAAACCAGTGTGCACGCCTATGATGTGTGCGCCGATTTTAGCCACTTCAATAGTACGTGCTTTCTTATCCGCCACGTTGATCAAGTCAACTTGTGCTTTTTTGCCGTATTTATTCGCTACATCAATCACACCTTTGATAGTACCGATATCCGCTGTACCCAAAACCGTACAGATATCTGCACCGGCTTTGTAGAATGGCTCAGCTTCATAGAAACCAGCATCCATTGTTTTTAAGTCAACTAAAATTTGGTTTTTTGGGAATTTAGCACGTAGAACTTCAAGTAATTTGATACCGTTATGCTTAATGCATGGTGTACCAATTTCCAAAATATCTACATGTGGGGCAACTTTAGTTGCTAAAGCGACGGTACCGTCAAAATCTAATGAATCTAATGCCATTTGGGTTTGTGCCATGCTACATCCTCCAGCTATAAAGTAAATTTATCATTTATTTACTTAAGATTAAAAATACGAATCAAATAGTTTATTGTGCAAAAATCACACATTTCGCGATGATAACACGCAGTTTATGTGTAATTAAGAAAATTTTTTGCTAATTTGAGATTTTGCCGGTATTGCTCGCTTAATTTAACGCATACCCAGCTATTTATAGCCATTTGGCCACATGAAAAATTAAGCGCTATGGATTACTTCAGCCAGCGCACTCAGCAGGATAGCCGATTGAGCGTCTGTGCCTATGCTAATACGCACATAAGGAGCTATCCGGCTCGGGGCTTTAAAGTGGCGTACGATAATATTTTTCTGCCTCAGCAAAGCGGTTATTTCCGCGCCATCCATGGTGGCGTGTTTGGCGAAAATAAAATTAGCGCCTGAAGGCAAGACGCTAAAATCCAATCCATGCAATTCTTTAATCAACGCAGCACGCGTGGCCATGACTTTGTCGCAGGTGGCCTGAAAATAAGCCTGGTCTTGCATGGCGGCGATGGCCCCAGCGGAGGCAAAGCGATCTATTGGGTAAGAATTAAAACTGTCTTTCACCCTAGTCAAAGCCTCTATTAAGTCGACTGCGCCTAGGGCATAACCCACGCGTAAGCCTGCCAAAGAGCGGGCTTTGGATAAAGTATGCACCACCAATAAATTAGGGTAAGTATTAATTAACTTAACCGCCGACTCCGCACCAAAATCCACATAGGCTTCATCCACCACAACCACGGAATGCTTATTGATTTGCAACAGTTTTTCAATTTCCGCCAAAGCCAATGGAATGCCGGTGGGCGCGTTGGGATTGGGAAATACAATGCCGCCATTAGGCTGATCGTAATCTTCAAGCTTGATAGTAAAATCATCGGCCAAGGCAATGGTTTGGTAGTCTATGTCATACAAGCCGCAATAAACCGGGTAAAAACTATAAGTAATGTCAGGAAACAATAAAGGCCGGCTGTGCTTTAACAGCGCCTGAAACACGTGAGCCAACACCTCATCCGAACCATTGCCGACAAACACTTGTGCCGCACTTAACTGATGCGCTTGCGCGATGGCCGCTTTTAGCGCGTCTGAATTCGGATCTGGGTACAAACGCAAAGTCTCGGCCGCTTCTAGCTTTAATGCAGCCAGCACCTTGGGGCTGGGGCCATAGGGATTTTCATTGGTATTTAACTTAACCAAATTGTCCAACTTAGGCTGCTCGCCCGGCACATAAGGCGTGAGCTTATGCACCACATCACTCCAGAATTGACTCATACAGTTAGCTTTTTAACCTAAATTCGGCTGATCTGGCGTGCGCTTGTAAGCCTTCGCCGTAAGCCAAGGTCGCAGCCACTTTGCCCAAAGTCTGCGCGCCGGCCTCAGACACCATAATTAAACTGGAGCGCTTCTGGAAATCATACACGCCTAGCGGTGAAGAGAATCGTGCGGTACGGGAAGTTGGCAACACGTGATTAGGTCCAG
>SXVG01000032.1 GCA_005791685.1 Methylotenera sp.
CAATACCGGCAACATCATACGACTTTGCGCCAATACTGGCGCACAACTGCATCTGGTAAAACCTTTGGGCTTTAAACTGGAAGACAAGCAACTCAAACGCGCTGGCTTGGACTACCACGAATACGCCCAACTGCAAGTGCATGAAAATTGGCCGGCCTGCAAAGCCGCTTTGGCCGGCAAACGCCTGTTTGCTATCACCACCAAAGGCAGTACGCGTCACAGCGAGGTGGCATTTCAAGCCGATGATGTGTTTGTGTTTGGCCCAGAAACGCGCGGCTTACCTGCCGCCGTTTTAGAAGAATTCAGCACCAATCAACGCTTGCGCCTGCCCATGCTGGCCAACAGCAGAAGTTTGAATTTGTCTAATTCGGCGGCCGTGTTGCTGTATGAAGCATGGCGCCAAGTGGGGTTTGGCGGCGGGGTTTAAAGCCCTTCGGCTTTTTGCTCACGGCCTAATAAGGCCAGCACCGCTTCTTTAGCGCTTTTGCCGTGCGATAAGACTTGATCAACCTGATAGGTAATCGGCATATCCACCTGCATGGCCTGTGCGCGGCGCATGACCTCGGTGGTGGTGTTAACTCCCTCCGCCACATGCCCTAAGCCCTGCAAAATATCGGCCAAGGCTTTACCGCTAGCCAACTGCAAGCCCACTTCACGGTTACGTGAATATTGACCAGTACAAGTTAAAATCAAGTCGCCTGCGCCGGCCAAGCCCATAAAGGTCTCGGGGCTCGCACCCAAAGCCACGCCAAACCGCGTCATTTCCGCCAAACCGCGGGTAATCATGGCGGCACGGGCATTGTTACCAAAACCCATGCCATCAGAAATACCGGCCGCTATCGCCATGACATTTTTAATGGCGCCGCCTACCGACACGCCTACCACATCGGTGCTGCTGTATACACGCAGATTGCCACCGTGTATCAATTGCGCCGCACGACTGGCGAATGCCGCGTCGCTGGCCGCCAGCGTCACGGCGGTAGGCAAGCCACGGACTAATTCAGCGGCAAAACTGGGGCCAGATAAAGCACCCCAATGCTGGCCGGTGACGGCGGGGTCGCCCAATTCTTCCAAGGCCACCTCAAAAGGCAGTTTGGCCGACTGAGGCTCCAAGCCCTTATTGGCCCACACCACAGGCGTGGTGCAGCCCAAAGCTTTAATATCTTTCAATAGACTTCTAAAGCCTGCGGTCGGCACCACACAAAGGATTAAATCTGCCCCCTGCAAAGCCGTTGGCAAGTCATCTTCCACCTGCAACTGTTCATTGAATTTAAAGTCGCCCAAATACAGCGGATTGGCCCGCGCTTTACGCATGCCCGACACATGGCCAGCATTGCGTGCCCATAACGCCACTTGGTGACGCTGACTGATGTGCATGGCCAAGGCCGTGCCCCATGCTCCTGCGCCTAGTACCGCTATTTTTGCCATGGCCTTACATCCCCGCGCTCAACAGAACACACTTTATTCAAATCCCCAAGTGGAGGACGTCAGCATATAGCCTTGCACGCCATCTCTATGCTTAAGCTTAATCCAACCATTGCTAGGCTTTAATTCCAACACTTCCAGCAACACGTCTTTTTCCACCGTGGCCAGCAAACTGGCGTTGGCCTCCGCCGCCAGACGCATTTCCGCTTTGCTGGCAGTCACCAGCACGCTGCGCTTGCTAGACAAGTGCTTGGCTTCCAGCCAATTCAAGCCGCCTTGGGCATCGCGAACTTTTAGCCACTCACCCAAATTAACCACCACCTCAACCGGGTAGTTTTGATTGAGCAAATAAACTTTTTTGGCGGCACTGGACGGCGCGTCGTAGAGCACGACCTTGGGCACCGCCACCGAACGAAAATCCAAGGCCGAGGCCATGGCAGGCAGCAGCAATAGCCCTAAGGTCCATACCAGCTTTTTGCCAAGGCCGAGCATGAATTTAGTGTTTGGCAGCCGCTTCCGCCGCTTCTGCCTGCTGGTGTTTTTGTTGCGCAAACAAGGCTTCAAAATTGATGGGGTTCAACAACACCGGTTGAAAACCAGCACGCACCACCAAATCAGAAACGGTTTCGCGCGCGTAGGGGAACAAGATGTTAGGGCAAGTAATGCCCACTATCATTTCTAAATTTTCTTCTGGCACACCGCGGATTTGGAAAATCCCGGCTTGCGTGGCTTCCACCAAGAACACGGTTTTATCTTCAATTTTAGAAGTCACCGTTACTTTAATCGCCACTTCAAACACATTCGCTTCAAGCTGCTGAGCCGAGTTACTCAACTCTATGCCCACTTGCGGTTGGCTGCGGTCAGTAAAAATCTGTGGCGCATTGGGGATTTCCAAGGACGCGTCTTTAACATAAATTTTTTCTATGCTAAAACCCGCTGCTGGGGCTTGCTCTTCTGCTGCTACGTTGTTGTCTTCTTTTGCCATGATTTTCTTTAGTTTCTTGTTAAATAAAGGGTTAAATTAATAAATTACCGCGCCATTTTAGCAGAGATTTCCTTGTCCAACCGTCAACGACAGTAATCTTTAGCTAGGCCAGCAAGGCGTCCAAACCACCGGCCAGATCCAGCGCCCGCAAATCATCGAAACCGCCTATGTGCCGCGCATCAATATAAATTTGTGGGACGGTGCGCCGACCGGTTTTTTGCATCATTTCTTCACGCTTTTCCGGTTGCAAATCTATCCTAATTTTGTGGATATCTGTCACGCCTTTACTGACTAACAAACGCTCCGCGTTAATGCAATACGGGCACACCGCACTGCTGTACATGGTGACCTTAGGCATGCTACGGCGCCACTTTTTTGCTGGCCCCGGCTTTAGCCGGGGTCGCTTTAGCTGGCGCAGCGATACCGCCTTTTACCACCGGCAATTTGGCTTCCAGCCAAGCACTTAAACCGCCTTGCAGATTATGCAATTGACTAAATTGCGCGGTGCGTAAAACATCGCATGCTTTAACCGAACGTCCACCTAACTGGCAATTCACCAGAACAGGCTTGTTTTGGTATTTCTTCAGCTCGGGCAAGCGTGCTGCCAGATTAGCCAAAGGCACGTTAATAGCCTCGGCAATGTGGCCGGCAGCAAATTCAGCCTCATCCCGCACATCCAACACCAAGGCGTTGGATCGGTTAATTAAGGTCACTGCTTCGGCCGGACTTACATTGGGCACACCGCCCGCGCTTTTCTTCAAGCCGGGTAACAACAACATCAAGCCCGAGCCCAAGGCCAAACCAATTAACCAAATATTGCTTTTAATAAATTCCACAACGTTCCTCTCAAATTTCATTAATGAAACAAGCGTTTATTTAAAAGCGCATTGAATCGCAGATTGACACAAATTTTATAAGCGGATTTTACGTGTAAATACGCTAAAATAGTGACATTAGCTAGACAAATACCCATAAAATTTAAGGCTCATCATTTATGTCCACGCCATTAGAAGCCACTGCCACTAAGCTCACGCCCGTTTGCCTGCTTATTTTAGATGGCTTTGGTTACCGCGAAGAGTCCACAGACAATGCCATTGCGCTGGCCCACACGCCTAATTTAGATAAACTCTGGCAAAGTCAGCCGCACACCTTGATTGACGCTTCCGAACATTACGTCGGTCTGCCCGATGGGCAAATGGGCAATTCGGAAGTGGGGCATTTAAACATAGGCGCCGGTCGCGTGGTGTTTCAAGATTTTGAACGCATCAACAACAGCATTGCTAGCGGCGAATTCTTTGAGCACGCCGCCTTAAAAGCCGCATTGCTCAAGCTCAAAAACGACAATAAAGCCTTGCATATCTTAGGCCTGCTGTCCGACGGCGGCGTGCACAGCCACCACTTGCACATCCACGCCATGCTGGAAATGGCCGCCAAATTAGGCTTGAAACGCGTCTATGTGCATGCTTTCTTGGACGGCAGAGACACCCCGCCCATCAGCGCCGCGCCCTATTTGGCAGCGCTGGAAGCCAAAATAAAAACCTTGGGAGTGGGTAAAATTATCTCCATCAGCGGGCGTTTTTACAGCATGGACAGAGACAAACGCTGGCCCAGGGTGGAAGCGGCCTATGCGCTCATTACCGAAGGCATGGGCGAATTCCGTTATGCCAGCGCTGAACTGGCATTGCAGGCAGCTTACGCCCGTGGTGAAAAAGACGAATTCGTCAAATGCACCGCTATCCGCGATGAACATGAAGCGCCCACCCATTTAGCAGACGGCGATTTAGTGGTGTTCATGAACTTTAGATCCGACCGCGCGCGGCAATTGACCCACGCTTTATTGAGCGTAGAGTTTGACGGCTTTCACCGTCGCCACCTGCCTAAATTGTCCGGCTATTTCACCCTCACCATGCACGACGCCAAAGAAAGCAAAGCCACCGACATCTTTCCACCGTTCGCCGTCAAAAACACCTTGGGGGCCTACTTGTCCAGCTTAGGCTTAAAGCAATTGCGTATAGCCGAAACAGAAAAATACCCGCACGTTACCTTCTTTTTCAACGGTGGCGAAGAAACCGTGTACCCCGGTGAAGACCGTATCCTAGTGCCCTCGCCACCGGTCGCCACCTACGACCTGCAACCGGAAATGAGCGCCTTTGAGCTGACCGACAGGCTGGAAGAAGCGATTTTATCCGGCCAATACCACGCCATTATTTGCAACTACGCCAACGGCGATATGGTGGGCCATACCGGCAGCTTAAGCGCCGCCATCAAAGCGATTGAAACCTTAGACTGCTGCATAGGCCGCGTCGTAGCCGCCATGCAAGGCATGGGTGGCGAAGTCATCATCACGGCCGACCACGGCAATGCCGAAATGATGTTTGACGCACAAAACAATCAACCGCACACCCAACACACCACCAATAAAGTGCCGCTGATTTACCTGGGCCGTAAAGCCACATTAGCCACAGACGGCGCGCTATCCGATTTAGCGCCCACCTTGCTGCACATGATGGGGCTAAAACAACCGGCGGAAATGACGGGCAAAAATCTTATTCGCTTCATGCCATAAGGGCTAAACCATGGCCATGAAATTCACCCACTGCAAACCCGCCTGCCTGATCGCACTGCTAGCCATGCTGAGCATGAACCCCAGTGCGCAGGCCGAAAAAAAAGCCGAAGCCTCCAGCCAAAGTTTAAGCCTGGTCCAAGAAAAATTGGCCAAACTTAAACAAGCGCTGAGCCAATCGCAAGAAGCGCGTAAAGATGCCGCGGATGAATTAAAAGACAGCGAAGTGGCCATCAGCCTAGCCAATAAAAAGCTCTATGAAATCAACCAAAAACAACAAGAACACACGGCGCTCTTGGCCAAATTAGCCAGCGAATCCATTGCCACCAATCAAGCCTTGGGCGAACAACAAAAACAACTTAGCCAGCAACTCTACCAGCAATACCTGCATGGCCGGCAAAGCTATGTGCAAATGGTATTGCAAAACGAACACCCTGGTGCCATGGCCCGCGACGTGCATTATTTCTCTTACATCGCTAAAGCCCGCGCCGAACTCATCCACAAAATGCAAGGCAACCTTAATCACATCCATAAGCTCAACGATGCCACCACCAGCACCTTGCAAAAAGTGGCCAGCCTCAAACAAAAACAAATCAGTGAGCGGCAAATCTTACAAACCCAAAAGCAAGTTAAATCTAAAATTGTCCGCAGCTTGTCGCAGAAAATAAGCCTGCAACGCGGTGAAATTAAAAAACTCAGTCGCGATGAAAAACGCCTGTCGCAATTGCTTGAGCGCTTAGCCCGAGCGGCGCCGGCTAGCCCTAAAAAACAAAAGAACAAACGCAATCAAATCGACACCACAGACCGCGCGGAGTCGGACAAAGCCAGCCAAGACAGCGCTAGCGAGCAAAGCCTAGCCAACAACCTAGAACCCAATGCAGAAACCAACAGCAACCATTTCGCCTCGCTAAAAGGCAAGCTGCGCCTGCCAGTACGCGGCGAGGTAAGCAATCGATTCGGCAGCAGCCGTGAAGATTCCGGCATTTCTTGGAAAGGCTTATTCATCAAAGCCAATGAAGGGGCAGAAGTGAAATCGGTCGCCAGCGGCCGCGTGGTGTTTGCCGACTGGTTGCGCGGCTTCGGCAACCTGATTATTTTAGATCACGGCGCTGGCTACATGAGCTTATACGGCAACAATCAAGCGGTATTAAGGCAGGTCGGCGACCAGGTTAAAGCCGGCGACGCCATCGCCTCGGTGGGCAACAGCGGCGGCAATGAAACGAACGGCTTGTATTACGAATTAAGACGGCAGAGCCGACCTTTCGACCCGCTGAGCTGGAGTCTGGTTAATTAAGGCTTACCCCAGCAAGCCTACCTGCACCACGCCTTTAGCCTCACTCCCCCAATAGGTGCAGCAGCACCTTACGCTGAGCCGGCAGGTGCCTATGCTCATACAAAAACACCCCTTGCCACTGACCTAAGGCTGCTTGGCCTTGCAAAATAGGAATGCTCAACTGGGTTTGCGTGAGCGCACTGCGCACATGCGCCGGCATGTCATCTGGCCCTTCAACGGTGTGTATAAACAAAGGGTCGCCGTCTGGCACTAGGCGATTGAAAAAAGCCTCCATATCCACCAGCACGTCTTGATCGTAATTTTCATTGATCAACAAACTGGCTGAGGTATGCTGGATGTACAGCGTCAACAAGCCAGTTTGCAAGCCACTGCGCTTAACTTGCGCCGCGACTTCCGCGCTGATGTCGTAGAGCTTGCGCCCATGCGTGCTGACGCTGATTTTTGCTGTGACTTGCCGCATGCTAACCCTTTACGCTTTTGAAAAGACTATTTTACCTGCCTTTGCATCCACTTTAATCAGGTCTTTGGCCATAAAGTCGCCATTTAAAATGGCCCGCGCCAAGGGGTTTTCTATTTCCGACTGGATGGCGCGTTTTAACGGCCTAGCCCCATACACCGGATCAAACCCAGCATTGGCAATTTCCGCTATCGCCGCATCGCTCATGTCCAACTGCATGTCCATGGCGGCCAAGCGTTTTGCCAAGTACTGCAATTGTATTTTGGTAATGGCGCGTATATTGCTTTCATCCAAGGCATGGAACACCACCACCTCATCGATACGGTTGATGAATTCCGGTCTGAAATGCGTTTTCACTTCGCCCATCACCGCCAATTTCACCACTTGGTAGTCTTGATCGCTCATGCTTTGTATCATTTGCGAGCCTAAATTACTGGTCATGATGATGACGGTGTTTTTAAAGTCCACCGTGCGCCCTTGGCCATCGGTTAAGCGGCCGTCGTCCAGCACTTGCAACAAGACATTAAACACATCCGGGTGGGCTTTCTCCACTTCATCGAGCAAGATCACGCTGTACGGTTTGCGCCGTACCGCCTCGGTCAAGGTGCCGCCTTCTTCGTAACCGACGTAGCCCGGTGGCGCGCCTATCATGCGCGCAACGGAATGCTTCTCCATGAATTCACTCATGTCGATACGGATTAAATGCTCTTCGCTGTCAAACAAAAATCCGGCCAAAGCCTTGCACAGCTCGGTTTTACCGACGCCGGTGGGGCCTAAGAATAAAAAGCTGCCGTAGGGGCGAGTGGGGTCGCCCAAGCCTGAACGTGAGCGACGTATGGCGTCTGACACCAACCTCACCGCTTCGTCTTGACCGACTACCCGCTCGTGCAATTTGCTTTCCATGCTGAGTAATTTGCCACGTTCGCCTTGCAGCATTTTGGCCACCGGGATGCCGGTCGCTCGGCTCACCACTTCGGCAATTTCATCGGCACCCACTTCGGTGCGCAGCATTTTATTTTTAGGCTGCTCTTGGCTGCCTTCATTGCTGGCAGCTTGCTTTAACTGCAGTTCCAAAGCAGGCAATTTACCGTACTGCAATTCCGACACTTTCTGCCATTCGCCCTTGCGCGTGGCCTCTTCCATCTCGAACTTTACTTTCTCTATGGCTTCTTTGATGTGCGAAGAACCTTGCACCTGGGCTTTTTCTGCCTTCCAAATGTCTTCAAAATCGGCGTATTCTTTGCCCAGCTTATCTATCTCTTGCTCTATCAACTCAAAGCGCTTTTTACTGCCCTCGTCTTTTTCACGGCGCACCGCTTCCCGCTCAATTTTCAGCTGAATTAAACGGCGCTCGAGTTTATCCATGATTTCCGGCTTGGAGTCGATTTCCATCTTGATGCGCGAGGCCGCCTCGTCGATTAAATCGATGGCTTTGTCCGGTAAAAAACGGTCGGTAATGTAACGGTGCGACAATTCCGCCGCCGCCACAATGGCCGGATCGGTAATTTCCACGCCGTGGTGCAACTCGTATTTTTCTTGCAAACCACGCAAGATGGCAATGGTTGCCTCCACGCTGGGCTCATCGACCAAGACTTTTTGAAAGCGCCGCTCCAAGGCCGCGTCTTTTTCCACGTATTGCCGGTATTCGTCCAAGGTGGTGGCACCCACGCAA
>SXVG01000033.1 GCA_005791685.1 Methylotenera sp.
AATTGCCCGCTTAAGGTGGCCAAGCGCTCCGCGACAACTTGCCGATTTCTATGGATGTCGGTATTTTCGTTGAAAATGATGGTGACGATGGATAGGCCTGGTATCGATTGGGAGCGCATGGATTCGATGCCCACCGTGCCAGACAGGGTGCTTTCTATCGGTTGCGTGACCAGTTGCTCAACCAGTTTAGACGATAAACCGGCCGACTCGGTTTGAATGACCACTTGGGTAGGAGAGAATTCAGGAAAAACGTCTAAATTCGCTCGTGATAAGCCGTATAGGCCGTAGATGACGACTAGGCAGGCCAAGCCTATGACTACGCCATGAAAGCGGATGGAAAAGCGAACTAATGCAGACATCATAGGCTAGGATTAACCTTTAAATTTAATCATTGTTTTATCCGACCTAGGATCATAAAACTTAACAGTTTAGTGGTCATTTTAGCTCCGACCTAACGCCATAAAGCCGGCATTAGTCTGCGCTGAAATTAACAGTTTAATCATCATTTTCATTGGTGATTTGGTATTTCAGTTCTTCGGAAAGCAGCAGTTGTGCGCCACGGCTAACCAGTTCGTCGCCAGCGGCTAAGCCGCTTGTGTTATACCAGCCGCTCATGGATGGGCTTTCAATTTCAACTTCCGTGCTGATTAAGCGCCGCACAAATTTATCCGTGCCAGGCTGATCGCTACGGAGTTTTTGGTAGACCCAAGCTTGATTGGCAAACCATACCACCGCCTCATGCGGCACAATGACGCCTGTGCTGGCTTTATTTTGACTGTCCAAGCGGGCGCTGAGGCGCATGTTCGTGCGTAAGTTTTTCGCTGGGGCGAGATAAAAATAGGTTTTACCTTGTAGGGTGCTGTCGGCTTGCGGTGCATCGGAGACTAGGCTGGCTTGGGCTATAGCTTGTCCGCCGATTTGCGCCACGTGTAATACCGTTTTTTTGTCGGGGGATACGGCAAATGGCAAGGTGACTTTCAGCAAGACGCTTTGGTATTGCGTGAGTGCTTGCAATGGGCTGTTGGGCTCAGTTTGCGTTGCCCATAAGGCCAACGTTGCGCCCCATTGTTGTTGCATGCTGTCGTGTATGCTCTGGGCTAAAGTGTTGCTCGCGGTCAATTTGGCTTGCTCTGCATGCAATAAGGCTTGTGCTTCTTGTACGGCGCTATCGGACACGTTTTTGTCATCTTGATTGAGCCATTCCAAACGTTTAACATTTTGCTGTCTGCTGGCCATGCTGCTGCGTATTACATGGCCATCGGCGATGGCGGCTAAGTAGCGGGTGCGCAGTTCTAGTAAGCTGTCTATCGATTCAACGCTGGCAAACGAGGCGGTGGATGCTTGGTAGGCGGTGCTGACTAAGGGGCTGGTTTTTATGCCACTTTGTTGTTGTGAGGCCGTGCTAAGCACCAGTGTGGCGGCGCCTTTATCTTCGGCTTTATTGGCGGCCAGCAGGGTTTGGCTATTAAATCCAGCTTCGTCAGTTCTCGACGCCGTCTCAAACTCATCTTTGCCGACAAAAACTAAGAACCAAAACAATAAAATAATTAAAAAGGCTTGCAAGGCGATAATCACCGTTGTTTTACGGTTCATTTTTTACTCCTACGCGGGTCAGCGGTTTTTGTAAGACATTTTCTAGCTGTCTGATGGCATTATTTAATTGATGCTGGGCCGCGGCTAGATTTTTTTCCGCATTCATTGTTTCTAATTTTGTCAGGGTTAAGGCCAGCCTGTCTATTTCACCGGCGGTAAACAAACTGGCCATACGTTTTGCATGGGTTTCTTGTTGATTCAGCGAGGTTTGTTGCTGGGCTAGCCCTTGTTGTGCTTGTTCAAATTCGGCGTGGGCGGCATGGACTGCGCCTATGATTTTAGTTTGTAAGACCTCAAACTGAGCGGCTTCTACTTCACGCAATTGACTGGCTTCTGCAATGGCTAATTTATTTTTCTGCAATAAGTTGAGCAGGCTGGATAAACCTAAGGACCAAACGCTGTCGCCAAATTCATAAGCGTAGCCAGGGCTAATCAGCAAGTCTGGGTACTGGTTAGCAATCTCCAGCTTTAATTTGGCCTCCATGCTGGCGTAGCGCTCAAGGGCGATGCGTAAATCAATGCGATTTAATAAAGCGTTTTTTTGCATGTCTGCGGCTTGCCAGCTTGCATTGATTGCTGTGCTGGCATGCGTGCTTAAAGTCATTTTCGCTAACTGCGAGGCCGGCAGGCCGATATCGATCGCCAATTGATTGCTTAGGACGAGCGCGTTTTGTTCGGCT
This sequence comes from Methylotenera sp., assembly GCA_005791685.1. Taxonomy (GTDB): domain Bacteria; phylum Pseudomonadota; class Gammaproteobacteria; order Burkholderiales; family Methylophilaceae; genus Methylotenera. Next base: position 2,274 of record SXVG01000033.1, read on the forward strand.
TGGTTTAGCAAGGCTGCGTTAGCTTGCATGGCCAGCTTGGCTGTACTGAGCTGCACATGGGATGCGGCGCCCACATCAAGGCGTTTTTGATAAATGGCCACAATGGCTTGCTGGTAATTTTGCTCGACAGTGAGTAAGCGTATCTGTTGTTGGTTAAATTGATAATCCAGCCAAGTTCGGGATAAATTATTGCGTAATTGCCATGCCTCTTGGGCTATTTCCAACTGGGCGATGCTGGCTAAATGCCGTGCCTTTTCTACCCGTATCTCTCTCTTGTTGGCAATGTCAATCGGCAGGTCTATGCTCAAACCCAGCGCGTAAGGTTTTTTTGCCGGATCAGGATCATTGCTGCGAGCGAGATTGGCATTGACTGTTGGGATGGCCGATGCGGCGGTGTGATCTACGGATAATTCTGCCGCTCTGGCTTGCGCTCTAGCTAAATTTAAGCTGGGATGAAAAAATAAGGCGCAATAAGTGAGTTCGTCTAAGCCCCATGTTTTTATCGGCAACTGGGCTGGCGTATAGCCTTGGTTTGCTAGGTATTGCTGGAAGGCTGGGTCGTTTGGGTCTTTTTGCTCAAATTTAGCTAAATTAACTGCAGGATCAATCGGCTTGGCTAGGTATTGCTGGAAGCCGCAAGCGCCTAAAAATAATGGGCCAGCCAAAATCGCCATGGAAATGGGGGTGAAAGCCAGACTAAAAATGGAGCGGGAGTGCTTAATCAAAATGGGTGTCGCATTCTATTCAAGGTATGGGTTTTGTGAGCCTTGCTAGTTAGTTGACAATTTCCGCGTGCACCGCGCTTAACGCATCTTGTAAGGTTTCTTCGCTTAAGCCGTTAATGCTGGTAGCCAATAAATCGGCGGCCTCTACGGTGCTGATAGGTAAGTCGTGGCTATCCATTTCTGCAATTAAGCCTGCGGCGGCGCC
>SXVG01000034.1 GCA_005791685.1 Methylotenera sp.
ACCAATATCCCGCCGCACAACCTCAACGAGGTGTTGGACGCTTGCTTAGCCTTGCTTAAAGACCCAGAAATGGGCGTGGAGGAGCTGATCGAATTGGTGCCTGCGCCTGACTTTCCAACGGCCGGCATTATTTACGGCACGGTAGGGGTGAAAGAGGGTTACCGTACCGGCCGCGGTCGTGTGGTCATGCGTGGCCGTACTCACGTGGAAGATTTGGAGCGCGGTGGCCGTCAGGCATTGATTGTGGATGAACTGCCGTATCAGGTTAATAAGAAAACCTTCGTTGAAAAAATCGCGGAACTGGTCAATGAGAAAAAGATAGAAGGCATCTCTGACTTGCGCGACGAATCGGATAAATCCGGTATGCGCGTGGTCATCGAATTAAAACGCGGTGAAATTGCCGAAGTGGTGCTGAATAATCTGTATAAGCAAACCCAGTTACAAGACACGTTTGGTATGAATATGGTGGCCTTGTTGGATGGTCAGCCGCGCTTGTTGAACCTGAAGCAAATGCTGGAGGCGTTCTTGCGCCACAGACGCGAAGTCATCACACGTCGCACGGTATTTGAACTGAAAAAAGCGCGCGCCCGTGGTCATTTGCTCGAAGGTTTAGCCGTGGCGCTAGCTAATGTGGACGAGATGATTGCCATCATTAAAGCGGCACCGACACCGCCTGAAGCGAAAATTGCCTTGATGGCTAAAGCCTGGAAATCGCCTGTGGTGGAAGAAATGCTGCAACGTGCTGCCATGGAGGCCTCACGTCCTGAAGGTTTGAGCATAGAGTTTGGTTTGACGGATAAAGGCTACAAGTTAAGCGATGTGCAAGCGCAAGAGATTCTGCAAATGCGCTTACAGCGCTTAACTGGCTTAGAGCAAGATAAAGTGGTCAGTGAGTACAAAGAGGTGATGGACATCATTGCTGATCTGCTTAACATTTTAGCTACCCCAGCACGCGTGACCGCCATCATAGGCGAGGAACTGGCTGAGATTAGAAAGCAATTTGCCGACAGGCGTCGCAGTGAAATTATCGCCAATGCCCAAGATTTGTCGCTGGAAGATTTAATCACCCCGCAAGATGTGGTGGTGACGTTGTCGCATACCGGTTACGTGAAATCGCAGCCGCTGGATGAATACCGTGCTCAGCGTCGTGGCGGTCGAGGTAAGCAAGCGGCGCCGACCAAAGAAGACGATTTTATCGATAAAATGTTCGTCGCCAACACCCACGATTACATCCTGTGCTTCAGTAGCCGCGGCCGTGTTTATTGGTTGAAGGTCTATGAGGTGCCACAAGGCAGTCGTACAGGCCGTGGTAAGCCTATTGTCAATTTATTCCCACTGGAAGAGGGTGAGAAAATTAACGCCATTCTGTCAGTAAAAGAATTCGATGAAACGCGTTACATTTTCATGGCCACCGCCTTAGGCACGGTTAAGAAAACTGCTTTGATTGAGTTTGCCAACCCACGCAAGTCCGGCATTATCGCCATCAATTTAGACGACGGCGATTATTTGATAGGCGCGGAAGTGACCAACGGTTCTAACGATATCGTGTTGGTGTCTAACGGCGGTAAAGCAGTCTGGTTTGATGAAGAGGCTGTTAGGCAAATGGGCCGCGCTACCCGTGGGGTGCGTGGCATGAAGTTGAGCGCAGGTCAGCAAGTATTATCTTTGTTGATAGCCGACGATGACAAGCAAACGGTGTTGGTGGCCACCGAAAATGGTTACGGTAAGCGTACGCAGTTGGCTGACTTCCGTCATTCAGGTCGTGGCACACAAGGGGTTAAAGCGATTGCCGTCAGCGAGCGTAACGGCTTGGTGGTCGCTGCTAAATTGGTCAGTGATGAAGATGAAATTATGCTGATTACCACTGGCGGTGTATTGATCCGTACCCGAGTCAAAGAGATTCGTGAATTGGGTCGTGCCACGCAAGGCGTTACTTTGATTAATTTGGGCGAAGGCGAAAAACTGTCTGGCCTAGAAAAAATTGTTGAAACCGACGACGCCGATGCTGAGTCAGGCGACGCAGCCCTTTTATAAAGAAGCTTAAGCATGACCGGCATTTTTAATTTTTCCGCAGGACCGGCCGTGTTGCCTAAGCCGGTACTGGCGCGTGCGCAAGCTGAAATGCTGGATTGGCATGGTTCGGGCATGAGTGTGATGGAAATGTCGCATCGTGGTAAAGAATTCATGGGCATTTTGGCGAAAACTGAAGCTGATTTTCGCCGTTTATTAAACGTCGGTGAGCAGTACAAAGTGTTGTTTTTGCAAGGTGGGGCCATCGCCGAAAATGCCATGATCCCATTGAATTTATTGGCCGGTCAGTCGGCCGATTATGCCATCACCGGGGGTTGGAGCAAGCGCAGCGTAGACGATGCCAGCGCTTATGGCAAAATCAAGGTGGTGGCTAGCAGTGAGCGTACTGCGTACCGACAAGTGCCGGACTTTGCTAGCTGGACTTTAGACAAAAAAGCCGCTTATTTGCATGTGTGCACCAACGAAACCATGAGTGGTGTTGAGTTTGTGGATATGCCCGATACGCAAGGTGTGCCTATCGTGGCGGACATGTCGTCGCATATCCTGTCGCGGCAGATTGATGTCAGCCAATACGGGGTTATTTACGGTGGTGCACAAAAAAATATAGGGCCAGCCGGTTTATGCCTGGTTATCGTGCATGAGGATTTATTAGGTCGCGCTTCACCCTTGACGCCGGCTGTGTTTAATTGGAAAACCCAGGCAGAAAATCAGTCCATGATCAATACGCCACCGAGCTACAGTATTTATATAGCCGGTTTGGTGTTTGAATGGTTGCTGGAGCAAGGCGGGGTGGCGGCCATAGAGAAAGTCAATGTGGCCAAAGCGAAGTTGTTATACGACTACATCGATGCCAGTGATTTTTATGTTAACCATGTGGCGCTGCAAAATCGTTCACGCATGAATGTGCCCTTTTTCTTGCACGATGAAAGTTTAAATGCGGCCTTTTTGCAGGGTGCTGAGGCGCAAGGATTATTGCAGTTAAAAGGACACCGTGCCGTGGGCGGGATGCGTGCCTCCATTTATAACGCCATGCCTATCGCTGGTGTGCAGGCTTTAGTGGCCTACATGCAAGCTTTTGAACACGCCCACTAGAGGATGGTGACCCAGACATGACCGTTCAATTGAAACAACATCGCGATCAAATAGACGCCATTGATGAACAAGTGCTCAAATTGGTTAACGAGCGCGCTAAGCTCGCCAGGCAAATAGGCGCATTAAAAGACGACGGCGTCATTTATCGACCCGAGCGTGAGGCGCAAGTGTTGCGTCGTTTGCAAGCCAATAACAGCGGGCCTTTGTCCAATGAAGCGGTCAGCAATATCTTTCGTGCGGTGATGTCCAATTGCCGTGCTTTAGAAAAAGAATTGACCATCGCATTTTTGGGGCCACTGGGGACCTACAGTGAAGAGGCGGCATTGAAGCAATTTGGCTTGGGTAAAATGGCCATGGTGTGCGCTTCGATAGACGAGGTTTTCCGCAGCGTTGAAGCCGCTCAAGTCGATTACGGGGTAGTGCCGGTAGAAAATTCAACCGAAGGGGCGATAGGCTTGACGCTGGATTTGTTGTTGGCCAGCTCCTTAAAAATTTGCGCTGAAGTTAGCTTGCCCATACACCATTGTTTGTTGTCCAAGCAAACCGACATCAGCCAAATTTCCCATGTCTTTTCGCATACCCAATCCTTAGCGCAATGCCATGAATGGTTGAGCAAGACCCTACCTAAAGCCGAACGCGAAGCGGTGACCAGCAATGCGCGGGCGGCACAAATGATACATGACTTGGTGGCCACGGACGGCACGTTTGCCGCCGCCATCGCCAGCAAACGTGCTGCGGAGTTGTTTGGCTTGAATGTGTTGGCCGAAAACATAGAAGACGATGCAAAAAACACCACGCGCTTTTTGGTGTTGGGTAGGCACGACGTCGCGCCTTCTGGGGCCGATAAAACCTCCATCGTCATGACCTCGAAAAATACCCCGGGGGCCATGGTGCAATTGTTAGAGCCGCTGGCTAGGCATGGTGTGAGTATGAGCAAATTCGAGTCGCGTCCGTCTAAGCAAGGCCTGTGGGACTATGTGTTTTTTGTCGACATAGAAGGCCATCAAAGCGACATTAAGGTGCAAGCGGCCCTGGCTGAATGCGAGCAGCGCGCTTCTTTTCTCAAAGTGTTGGGCTCTTATCCCGCCGCCGTCATCTAATGCCTGCGTTTATAGCGTGAGTGAATAAGGTTCAGCCTGTATGAATATGCCCAGTGGTGATTTGTCCAATTTAGCCCCCGACTACATACGGGCGATTGCCCCTTATCAAGGCGGCAAGCCTATCAGTGAATTGGCTAGGGAAATGGGCTTGCAAGAAGCGAACATCGTTAAGCTGGCCTCCAATGAAAACCCCTTGGGCATTAGCCCTAAAGCGGAATACGCCATACAAGAAGCATTGTTGGACATAGCGCGCTATCCCGATGGCAATAGTTTTGCCTTGCGTGCGGCGGTGGCGACTAAATTCCAGCTTGAACATCAGCAAATTGTGTTTGGTAACGGCTCTAATGACATTTTGGAGCTGGCGGCGCGGGCTTTTTTAAATTCAGGCTATGAAGCCATCTATGCGCAACATGCTTTTGCCGTTTATCCTTTGGTCACTCAAGCTGTTGGGGCGCATGGGGTGGAAGTGCCCGCTAAAAACTTTGCCCACGATTTGCCGGCCATGTTGGCGGCGATTACGCCTAAAACGCGGCTTATTTTTATCGCCAATCCAAACAACCCAACCGGCACCTTGATTGCTAAGGATGATTTGCTGGCATTTATACAGCAAGTGCCTAAGCAGGTTTTGGTGGTGTTGGATGAAGCTTACGACGAGTATCTGCCCGTCCAGCATAAATCGGCTGCGGTGGCATGGTTGGCGGACTTTAATAATTTAATTATTTCCCGTACTTTTTCTAAAGCCTATGGTTTAGCCGGACTGCGTATTGGCTTTGCTTTGTGTCATGCCAGTGTGGCGGACATGATGAATCGCGTGCGTCAGCCGTTTAATGTCAACAGCGTGGCGCAAGCGGCGGCGATGGCCTCCTTGGCTGACGAGGATTTTGTGGCGCGTAGCTACGCACTTAATCAAGCCGGTATGGCGCAATTAACCCAAGGCTTGGAAAAATTAGGTTTAGCCTATATTCCATCATTCGCTAATTTTGTCAGTTTTGCCGTTAAAGATGCCGCATTGGTTAATCAAGCGCTGTTAAAAAACGGCGTCATCGTCAGGCCTATTGCAAATTACGGCATGCCAGATTATTTGCGTGTCAGCATAGGTTTGTTCAGTGAGAATGCACGTTTCTTAAGCGTATTAGCGCAAATATTAAAAAGTAATGAATAAATGAGCCACTATAAAAAACTTGCTACCGATGACGTACGCATACGTGAAGTTAAAAAACTCATCACGCCTGTAGCCCTGCTGGACAAGCTCAAGGAGAGCGCCGGTTCCACGGAAAATATTTTGGCTACGCGCAACCAAATTCACCGCATTTTGCATCAAGCAGACGACCGGTTGTTGGTCATTGTCGGCCCTTGTTCCATTCATGACAGCCAAGCCGGCTTAGACTATGCACGGCGATTGATGGCGGTGCGTAAGGATTTAGCCGCTGATTTGTTGATCGTCATGCGCGTCTATTTTGAAAAGCCTAGAACCACCGTTGGCTGGAAGGGCTTGATTAATGATCCACATTTAGACGGCAGTTATCAAATCAATGAAGGCCTGGAAATTGCCCGTAAATTTTTGTTGGATGTCAACGAGTTGGGCATGCCAGCTGGCGCAGAATTTTTAGACATGATTACCCCGCAATACACCGCTGATTTAGTCAGTTGGGGGGCCATAGGCGCACGCACCACCGAATCGCAGTTGCATAGGGAGCTGACTTCGGGCTTGTCTTGTCCGGTGGGTTTTAAAAACGGCACGGACGGGGGCGTACGCGTGGCCATAGACGCCATTAAAACCGCGTCCAGTCCGCACCATTTTTTGTCGGTGAGTAAAGAAGGGCAGTCGGCCATTTTTTCCACCACTGGCAACGAGGATTGCCACGTCATCTTGCGTGGCGGTAAAAAACCCAATTACGACAAAGTGAGTGTCGGTGAGGCCTGTGATAAGCTTACGGCGGCTGGGCTTGCGCCTGTATTGATGATAGATTGCAGCCATGGCAATAGCAGTAAAAATTATTTGCTGCAAAAAGAGGTGGCGCATGACGTGGCTAGCCAAGTAGCCGCCGGCGATCAACGCATTATCGGGCTGATGGTGGAGTCACACATTGAGGCGGGTCGACAGGAGCAGACGCCGGGTTGCCAGTTGACTTACGGCCTATCCATTACCGACGCTTGTTTGGGCTGGTCTGACACGGTGGCATTGCTAGAGGATTTGGCTGCCGCCGTGCGTCAACGCCGGATTAATGCATAAATCGGCATCATGAATTTACTTAGGGCTTAATCAGTAAGTTTGCAGTGTTGAGTGGCTTAAATAGGGCGCATGATTCGTTTCACGTTGTGGCACTAATGGTTTACAACGCGTTTAATTAAATATTAAAAAAGGAACATAATCATGTGGACAACTCCAGCAGCTACAGAAATGCGTTTTGGTTTTGAAGTAACTATGTACGTAATGAACAAATAATTAGCCTTTACGCTAATGAAAAAGGCTGCCGTAAGACAGCCTTTTTTTATACACAAAAATCCTCAGCACATACGGCTTGGCTTTTTTAAGCACACCATGGAATAAGAACTTATGCATATACACGTTTTAGGCGCAGGCGCAGGCGGTGGTTTTCCGCAATGGAATTGCAATTGTTTTAATTGTGACGGGCTACGCCAAGGCACGATTAAAGCCACTAAGCGCACACAGTCTTCCATTTGCGTCAGCAGTGATGGGGTGAATTGGGTATTGTTTAATGCCTCCCCGGACGTGCTGCAGCAAATTCAAGATTTTGCCCCCTTGCAACCGGGCCGCGCGGTGCGCGATACCGGTATACAAGCCATCGTTTTGATTGATGCGCAGATAGACCATACCACCGGTTTGTACATGTTGCGTGAAGGCTCGGTCAAGCGCGAGATCTATTGCACGGACATGGTTTACGGTGACCTCACTTCAGGCAATCAAGTGTTGAATATCCTTGGCCATTACTGTGGCATTAACCACCACCTGGTGCCGGTAGACGGCAAAACCAGTTTCACGATTCCTAGCGTACCCAATCTTAAATTCACTACCGTGGCGCTTAAAAGCGCTGCGCCGCCGTATTCGCCGCATCGCAACAACCCGCAAGCGGGCGACACCATAGGCGTGTTAATCGAAGAGCTTAGCAGTGGTAAAAAATGTTGGTACTCCCCAGGCTTGGCCGAAATTGAACCACACTTGCCCGAATTGATGCAGCAAGCCGATTGCATCATGGTGGACGGGACATTTTGGACCAACACGGAAATGCTGGACCTGGGCTTGATGACTAAAACCGCTCGTAGCATAGGCCATAATCCGCAATCGGGTGAGGGTGGCATGATAGAAGATTTGGATAAATTTGGTCAGACTAAAAAAGTTCGTAAAGTGTTGATACACATCAACAACACCAATCCGATATTGCGTGAAGATTCAGCCGAGCGGGCAATATTGACCGAGCACAACATAGAAGTGGCCTTCGATGGCATGGACATCATCCTTTAGGAGTTAAGCAATGAACGCAACGACCAGCAATCAGCCAGCATGGACACGTGAAGAATTCGAGGAAAAATTACGTGAGAAGGGCAAGGGCTACCATATATACCATCCTATCCATGTCTTGATGTATGAGGGCAAGCTCAGTCAGGCGCAGATGCAGGCTTGGGTGGCCAATCGTTATTACTATCAAATCGCCATTCCCATGAAAGACGCCGCCATCCTGTCTAATTGCCCAGACCGTGAGATACGTCGTGGTTGGATACAACGTATATTTGATCACGATGGCAGTGGTCAAATTGCCGAGGGTGGCGAGGGTGGCATAGAGGCTTGGATACATTTGGGGGCGGCGGTGGGCTTAAGTCGTGAGGACGTCACCTCCTTGAAATTGGTCGCCCCTGGCACCTTCTTTGCGGTGGATGCCTACATTAATTTTGCTAAGCAACGTTCATGGCAAGAGTCGGTTTGTTCGTCTTTAACCGAGCTGTTCGCTCCGCATATCCACCAGCAACGGATAGATTCATGGCCCGATATGTATCCTTGGATAGATAAACAAGGCATGCAGTATTTCAAAAACCGCTTAACCCAAGCGCGCCGGGATGTGGAGCAAGGCCTGGCCGTCACCTTGGATTATTTTGGGCAAACCCGCGCCTTGCAAGAACGGGCGCTGGAGATATTGCAGTTTAAACTGAATGTGTTGTGGGTGATGGCCGACGCCATTATGTTGCAAAGCACGGACATCAAGGTAGAAGGCCGTGATTACCTACGTCAACCGGTCATGCAAGTTAGTTAACGAGGGCGCATGATGAGTGTTTCCATACTAGAGCAAGACGTGTATACGCTGGCTCCGCACCATCGCTTTCAATGGGAAGAGGCGCAGCAAAACTACGTGATACTTTTTCCTGAAGGCATGGTCAAGTTGCACGGCGGCGCCGGGGAAGTCATCAAACGATTGGATGGCAAGGCGAGCGTGGCCGACGTGGTGGCCGATTTAAAAGCCTGCTTCCCCGATGCTAGCAACATAGAAGCCGACATTATTGGCATGTTTGAGCTGGCCGTAAGCAAAGCTTGGTTACGTAAGCTTTAGTGCGATGAGCGCGGCCTTAAATTTAGGAGTAGCAAGATGACACAAGCTTCATTAGGTGAATCCGTGGTGCAGAAGACCGTGCATGCGCAACAAAATAATGGCGTGGCGGCCTCGCTGACCCATACCCAACCACTGTGGTTATTAGCCGAGGTCACCTATCGCTGCCCATTGCATTGTGCTTTTTGCTATAACCCCACCGATTACGATAAACACACACAAAATGAATTGACTACCGAGCAATGGCTGCAAGCCTTGCGTGATGCGCGTAAGTTAGGCGCGATACAACTGGGTATTTCAGGGGGGGAACCTTTGCTGCGCGATGACATTGAAGACATCGTGATTGAAGCCAAAAAGCTAGGGTATTACAGCAACTTAATTACTTCCGGGGTGGGCTTGACGGAAAAACGCATACTGGCGTTTAAAGAAGGTGGTTTGGACCACATACAATTGTCCATGCACGACATCACCGAAGAGATTAATAATTTCATTACCAACACCAAAACCTTTGAATTGAAGAAAAAAGTAGCCGCCATGATTAAAAGCCATGGCTATCCCATGGTGCTCAATGTGGTCATACACCGCTACAACATCGGCCATATGCGTGAAATTCTAGAGATGGCAGAAGCCTTGGGCGCGGATTACATAGAGTTGGCCAATACGCAGTATTACGGCTGGTCTTTGGTCAATCGCAGCCAATTAATGCCCAGCAAAGAACAGGTGGATGAAGCCGAGGCCATCACCAATACGTTTAGGGCTAATCCAAATAATAAAATGAAGATTTTCTTCGTGGTGCCGGATTATTTCTCTGAGCGTCCGAAAAAATGCATGAACGGCTGGGGTGAAGTGTTCATGATAGTCACCGCCAATGGCGATGTCTTGCCTTGTCACTCGGCGCGCGTGTTACCCAATATGCGTTTCCCTAATGTGCGTGATACCGATTTAGCCTATGCCTGGCAAGATTCGCCGGCCTTTAACCAGTATCGCGGTGACGCTTGGATGAAAGAGCCTTGTCGCAGTTGCGCTGAAAAAGACAAGGATTTGGGCGGTTGCCGTTGTCAAGCCTTCTTGTTGGCCGGCGATGCCGAGGCGGCCGATCCGGTTTGCAGTAAGTCGCCACACCGGCATTTAATCGATCAGGCTATTTTGGATGCCAAGAATCCACAGTCGCTAGCGCAGCCCATCGTGTTTCGTAACGATAAAAATTCCAAGAAAATCATTGCCGGTGAGTTGGCTGACCGCGTCCAGCCATTTCATGCTTTACCTTAAATCAAATTAGCCCAAAGACAGTAGATTGTGGTTAAATTAAACGCGCTCGATTAAGCATGGCTGGTCGGCGCGTTTTTCTTTGAGAGTATTGCATGGCTAAATCTTCTACCTTCACGCTGACCTTGGTACTGGCTAGCTTGGCTGCACTGGCACCGTTTGCCATAGACACCTATTTGCCGGCTTTCCCTAGTCTGGAATTGGCATTATTGGCTACGCCGGTAGAATTGCAGCAAAGCTTAACTTTTTATTTGCTGCCTTACGCTTTAATGACTTTGTGGCACGGTGCCATCTCCGATGCTATAGGGCGCCTCACCACCATTAAATGGGGTTTGGGCGTTTTTGTCTTGGCCTCCATAGGCTGTGCTTTTGCCAGCAATGTCGAGACGCTGTGGTTTTTTCGCATACTGCAAGGTTTGTCGGGTGGTGCGGGTAACGTGGTGGCGCGCGCCATGGTGCGGGATTTGTTTGCAGGCCCGCAAGCGCAACGGGTGATGGCCAGCGTGCAAATGTTGTTCGGTATCGCACCAGCGGTGGCACCTATCATAGGCGGTTTTCTGCTGGGCATACATTGGCAGGCTATTTTTATCTTTTTGGCTTTGTACGCGGCCTTGAGCTTATGGGCGGCCATGCGTTATTTACCGGAAACCATGCCTAAAGCTAAGCGTTTGCCACTGTCCGCCAAGCAGGTGTTAAGTGACTACCGTATTGTTTTTAGCGATAGGGAATTTAATTTAGTGGTGTTGGCTTCTGCGGCTAATTTTGCTGGATTTTTTATCTATGTGTTAGCCAGTCCGGTCTTTTTGCTTAAACATTTGGGCTTAAGCGATCAGCAATTTGGCTATATGTTTATACCCACGGTCTGTGGCATGGTGTTAGGCTCGTATTTAGCCAAGCGTGCAGCCGGCGTCTACACGCAGCAGCACGTGGTAAAAGTGGCTTACGCGTGGATGGCGGTCATGGCGCTGGCCAATCTGCAGGTGTGCTTTATGCTGCCAGCGACGCCACTTTATAATATTTTGCCGATAGCTTTATTTAACGTGGGCATGGCTTTGGCCATGCCCATACTGTCTTTGGCGGCGCTGGATAGGCATGCAAGAATACGCGGCACTGCTGCTTCTGGCCAAGCGTTTATACAAATGCTGTTGTCTGCCATTTCAGCCGCTATCATCGTGCCATGGCTGTGGTTTTCGCCCATGGGTTTGGCCATGGCCATGGCCGCGTATTTAATTTTCAGCTACTTGATATTAAAGCGCAGCGTGTTGTGGCTCAAAAACTAAACAGGCTGCTCGATTGTGAGTTGCTTGGGCGCGGTGTATAGTCATTCTATGTCTAGCCTATTTTAGAAGGAGTCAAAAATGGAAGCGAACAGCAAGCAATTCAATGAAGACCAATTAATTAAGGACTTCAAGTCGGTATTGACCGACTTGGAAGATTTGTTGCAAGTTACGGCCAATACCGGTGGCGAAAAATTGGGTGAGATTAGAGCCAAAGCCGAGACCTCCTTGGGTGCAGTCAAAGCGACCATGGCAGATGCGCCAGCAACGCTATTGAATAAAACCAAAGAAGCCGCCGCGTTGGCGGACGATTATGTGCAAGACAACCCTTGGCGATCCATAGGCTTGGCGGCCAGTGTGGGCTTGGTTGTCGGTTTGCTCATCAGTCGCCGTTAGTTGCTCATGATGCCCAACACCGATCAGAAAGCTGGTTTATTGGATTCCTTGGCGAAGTTGGCGGCTGGCTTGGTCGCCATCGTCCATACTCGACTAGAGCTGCTGTCTACCGATATAGAAGAAGAGCGTGAGCACATTTTATCCTTGCTTAAATGGTCGTTCATTTCACTATTTTTTATAATGTTAGGCCTGCTGTTGAGTGCGGTATTGCTGATAGTGGCCTTGTGGGAAAGCTACCGCTTAAGTGCTATCGCGGCCTTGGCAGGATTTTTTTTGCTGGCAGGCGCGCTCACTTGGTATTGGGCCAAGCGTAAAGCCCGTGCCAAGCCCAGGCTGTTTTTTTCTAGCTTATTGGAACTGGATAAAGACCGGCAACACCTCGATGGGTCTTAATTGGGCTGGCAGATGAACAGTAGTTTGCTCAAATTAGCAAAACGACGGCAACGCTTGGTCGCCAAAGCACAAGTGCAAAGAGTGGCTTTGGCTGAAGCGTTTAATGCCTGGCGCAAGCCCATCAGCATGCTGGATTATGGCCTGAACATTTGGCACTACCTTAAACAACATCCTATGCTGGTGGCCAGTGGCAGCACGGCTTTATTCTCCATGCTCAAGCCCAACGCCCTGACTAAATGGTTGCAGCGTGGCTTGCTGGCTTGGCAACTATTGGGCAAACTTAGCAAAAAATTTAAATCGTAATGGGCTGTGCGTAATAGCGACTGTACTAACAAAACTTAAACCTAAGTTAAATCAACAAGGAGCCGGTCGCGACCGGCATTTAAATGATGCGTGAGCAAAAAAATAAATCACTAGAGCCGGTGGTGGATTTCGACTGGGGCTCCAAGAGTCACGTGCAAACCTTGGTCATGATGATGGTGACCGTATTGGGCATCTATTTGTGCTATCAAATGGCCTTGCCATTTTTGGCCGTGCTGGTCTGGGCATTGACCTTGGCGGTGTTGTTTAACCCCATGCAAGGCTATTTAGAGGCTAAGTTAAAATCGGCCGGTTTAGCGGCGTCCATTTCCGTGTTGATCATAGGTCTGATTGTGGTGATTCCGGCGGTATTTGTCGGTCAGCAATTGTTGTTTCAGGCGGTAAAAGGTGCGCAGTCCATAGAGGTGAAGCTTAGCTCCGGTGAATGGCAGCGGAAATTAGAAGCGCAACCGCAATTGGCCCCGGTGCTAAAAAAAATCGAGCAGCGCGTGGACTTTCCTGGGGCGGCTGCCGCCTTCACCAAATGGGTGAATACCAGTGCTGCGGACATAGTCAAAGCCTCGGCCGTGCAAATATTGGGTTTGTGCTTAATCTTTTACGTGTTATTTTTCTTTTTGCGAGACAGGCAATTAATTTTGCGCGCCATGGCGCTGCGATCGCCACTGTCGCAGGCGCAAATGGACGGCCTTTATCAGCGCATAGGCGACACCATCCATGCCACCGTCTACGGCACCTTTGCCGTGGCTTCGGTGCAAGGTTTGTTAGGCGGTTTGATGTTCTGGTGGCTGGGTTTGCCTGCCCCCTTGCTGTGGGGTTTGATCATGGGCTTGTTGGCCGTGGTGCCAATGTTGGGCGCCTTCGTTATCTGGGCGCCAGCGGCCCTCTTTTTGCTGATAGAAGGGGCTTGGCAAGATGCACTAACGCTGACTTTATGGGGCATGTTGGTGGTGGGTAGCATAGATAATTTGCTAAGGCCGGTTTTGGTTGGCGACAGACTGAGCTTGCACACGGTGTTGATGTTTTTATCGGTGGTTGGCGGTTTACTGGTGTTTGGTCCGGTAGGCTTGATTTTAGGCCCAGTCATACTGGTCATCAGCATGGCTTTGTTAGAGTTTTGGAGCATTAGAAATGCCACTTAACAGCGCTTGTGCTGGATTATCCCATAGAGGCAATAGGGCTTTATTTTAAGCTTAATTAGTTGTTTCTTGTTGGTTTGCCTGCAAGGTATTGGGTTATAATGGCGGCTCAAAGAAGCATGGTTTTAAGCGCGCCAGTCATTCATTTAAAGCGCCGGACCCATGTTTTCAAAAGGTTTTTAGTGATAGGGTTTGGGGCTGGTCAGTGTTAGAAAACTACTTTCCGATATTGTTGTTTATTCTCGTGGGCTTGGCGGTCGGTGTCGGCCCTCTTTTATTAGGCTTGTTGGTCGCTCCACACAAGCCGGATGCTGCAAAAAATTCCCCTTACGAATGTGGTTTCGAGGCGTTTGAAGACGCACGCATGCGCTTTGATGTGCGCTATTACTTGGTGGCGATACTGTTCATTTTATTCGATTTAGAGATTGCCTTTCTATTTCCTTGGGCAGTGGTGCTGCAAGAGATAGGCTTGTTTGGCTTTGTCGCCATGCTGATGTTTTTAGCGGTGCTGGTCATAGGCTTCATCTACGAATGGAAAAAAGGTGCCCTAGAGTGGGATTAAGTCTGCGATGAGTATAGAGGGTATTTTAGAAAAAGGCTTTGTCACCACCACGCTGGACACCGTGATTAATTACACGCGTACCGGTTCCATGTGGCCCATGACTTTTGGTTTGGCCTGTTGCGCGGTGGAGATGATGCACGCCGGTGCTTCGCGCTA
>SXVG01000035.1 GCA_005791685.1 Methylotenera sp.
GCTCATGCCGTTGGTGACCACGCAGCCGGCTTCGGATGCCGAGGCCACCACCGTGCCGCCTGGGCACATGCAAAAACTGTAGACGCTGCGGCCGTTGCTGGCATGGTGCACCAATTTGTAATCGGCCGCCCCTAAAATAGGGTGCTGCGCATTCGGGCCATGCCGGGCGCTGTCGATTAAGGATTGTGGGTGTTCTATTCTAAAGCCTATGCTAAACGGCTTGGCTTCGATGTAGACGCCGCGTTTATAGAGCATTTCGAAGGTGTCGCGGGCGCTGTGGCCGACCGCTAAAACCAAATGGTTGGTGGCAATGCGCTCGCCATTTTGCAACACCACCGCTTGTACTTGCTGTTGCCCTTGGGCATTGCTGGCGAACTCTATGTCGTCGACCCGGCTTTGAAAGCGCACCTCGCCGCCCAGTGCGATGATGCTGGCACGCATTTTTTCCACCATGCTGACCAGGCGGAAGGTGCCTATGTGCGGGTGGCTAAGGTATAAAATTTCTTCGGGCGCGCCGGCTTGGACGAATTCCTGCAATACTTTGCGGCCATAATGCTTGGGGTCTTTAATCTGGCTGTACAGCTTGCCGTCAGAAAAGGTGTCGGCGCCGCCTTCGCCAAACTTCACGTTGGATTCGGTATTCAATTCACTCTTGCGCCAAAAGTTAAAGGTGTCTTTGGTGCGTTCACGCACCGCTTTACCCCGTTCTAATACCAAAGGTTTAAAGCCGGATTGGGCTAAAATTAACGCAGCAAACAAACCGGATGGCCCCAAGCCGATCACGATAGGCCGGCTTTTTAAGTTTTTCGGCGCTTGTGCGACAACATGGTAAGCCGTGTCTGGCGCCAGTTTAACGTGTGGGTCTTTGGCTAATTTAGCCAAGATTTTTGCTTCTCCTTGTACCGTCACGTCCAAGGTGTAGGCCAATAAAATCGCGTTGGCTTTACGGGCATCGACGCCGCGTTTAAAAATGGCGTAGTCCAATAAGTCAGCGGCATTGATGGCTAATTTTTTAATGATGGCGGCCCGAATGTCATCGGCATGGTGATTCAGGGCTAATTTAATTTCGGTAATGCGTATCATGGGCTGGGCTAATTTAAAAGTGTGTTTATAGGGCTAAATTTAATTGCAGCAATTGCCGCAATAAAGGCACGGTAATGGGTTTCTTGGTAGTGAGTGACCACTCATCAAGGGCATCCAAGGTGGCCATCAGGGTGGATAAATCTCGGCGTAAATAACGCAAGCAATAATCCACCACTTCGCTGGGCAAACGCATGCCGCGTTCTAAGGCATGATTTTGCAGGGCTAAGGATTTTTCTGCGTCGTTCAGAGCATGCAGTTGATAGACCAAGCCCCAGGCTAAGCGGGTGGCTAAATCATCGCGCAGACCCATTTGTGTGGGGGCGTGCAAGCCTGCCGTGATGAGCGCACCGTGATTTTCTTTTAATTGGTTGTAGCGATTAAATAAGGCGATTTGTGCCTCCGCATCCAATAAATGCACGTCATCCACCACGGCCACATTGTGCGCGGCACAGGCGCTCAGTAAATGGCTTTTGCCGCTGCCGGCTTCCCCCCATAGGTAAATAAAATGGGACGAGCTGTTTTGATTAAGCGCGGCCGTTAAGCTGGCCAAGGCCTCGGCATTGCGGCCAGCCATGAAGTTTTGCAAGCTGGGCGGTGCGGCCGGTTTGATGTCAAGTAGGAGTTGCTTCATGGCTTAAATATAGCGCTTGGATTACCATTAAAGGCTGGCTTTGGGCAAGCGGGCTGGCAGGCAGAAATGTTTTTTTACTGCAGTTTTTTTTGGGTTCAGTCCTCATATAGGTTAAAATTATACTTAAATTACAGATTAACTCCCGAATTGCATTAAAAAAACCCCTATTGATCACGAAGTGAGAGCCGTTTTGACTACCAACTCCATTAATACAACATCAATCAGCTACCGCGATGCGGGTGTGGATATTGAAGCCGGCGATGCCTTAATTGAAGAAATTAAACCGTTTGCCAAGCGCACCATGCGCCCTGAAGTGTTGGCGGGTATCGGTGGGTTTGGCTCGCTATTTGAAATGCCTAAGAAATACAAAAATCCGGTTTTGGTGTCGGGTACCGATGGCGTGGGCACCAAACTTAAACTGGCCTTTGAATTAAATAAACACGATACCGTGGGCATCGATTTGGTGGCCATGAGTGTTAACGATATTTTGGTGCAAGGCGCTGAGCCCTTATATTTCTTAGACTATTTTGCCTGCGGCAAGTTGGAAGTGGGCACGGCCGCGCAAGTGATTAAGGGCATAGCCGCCGGTTGTGAGCAATCCGGTTGCGCCTTGGTCGGCGGTGAAACGGCCGAGATGCCTGGCATGTACCCGGCCGGTGAATACGATTTGGCTGGTTTTGCTGTGGGTTGCGTGGATAAAAACAATATCATCAACGGCAGCACCATAGCCGCCGGCGACGTGGTGTTGGGCTTGGCTTCCAGCGGCGCGCATTCCAATGGCTATTCCTTGATACGCAAACTGATAGCAAAATCCGGCATCGATTTTGAGTCAGACTTTCATGGCCGGCCATTTAAAGACGTGGTGATGGCGCCCACGCGCATTTATGTGAAGCCCTTGTTGCAATTGATATCCACCTTGCCGGTTAAAGGCATGGCGCACATTACCGGTGGCGGCATCACGGAAAACATCCCGCGCGTCTTGCCGGCGGGTTTAACGGCCGAAATTCAAAAAGGCAGTTGGCCCATGCCGCCCTTGTTTACTTGGTTGCAAGCGCAAGGCAATGTGGCGGATTTGGAAATGTATAAAACCTTTAACTGCGGCATAGGCATGGCGGTGATTGTGGCTGAAGAATACGCGGCGGCGGCCATGGAGTTGTTGACTGAGGCTGGTGAAAGCGTGTTCCACATAGGCCAAGTGCGGGCGCAACAAGCCGGCGAAGCGCCTACGGTCGTAGTCTAGGGCTGGTCCATCTGGCGTAAGTTTGCCGCGCCACTAAGCCGCGTTGCGTGGACGGGTTAGGCATAAAAACTGGCCGCATTAATAACATAAAGAGAAGCAAATGACCCCAAATTTAATCCGGCAAGCGGCGGTAATGTTATCCAATCTGCTGGAATTCAACAGTCCTGCGGATGCCAAGTTGAGCGAATTTTTTCGCAACAACCGTGATTTAGGCACCAAGGAACGGGCTTTTGTGGCCGAGAGTGTCTATGGCGTATTGCGCCGCTTACGTTTTCTAAGTGCTGTGACGGCTACTGACGACAGCGATAACGACGACGCGCGTAAATTGGTCTTGGCTTGGATGCTGCGCATACAAGGCATGAGCATACAAAAAATGGAGCCCATGCTCAGCGAACAGCAAATCGAATGGGCGCGTACCATTAAGGCTAAATCCACGGAAAATATGCCATTGGCGGTGCAAGCCGATGTGCGCGATTGGCTGTGGGATAAGTTGGTCGCGCAGTACGGTGAGACGGATGCCATGACCATAGCCCGTAGCATGCACGAAGGGGCGACCTTGGATTTACGCGTCAACACCATTAAAGCCACACGCGATGAGGTGTTGGCAAAATTCATCGCGGAAAACGTCACGGGGGAAGCCAGCATCACCAAGACGCCGTATTCACCCATAGGCTTGCGCATGCCTTTGCGCTTAAACATTAGCCGTCATGTGCTGTTTACCGAAGGCCAAATAGAAGTGCAAGACGAAGGCAGTCAAATTTTAGCGCATCTGGTGGCGGCTAAACGCGGCATGATGGTGGCGGATTTTTGTGCCGGGGCCGGTGGTAAAACTTTGGCCATGGGCGCCTTAATGCGCAATACCGGCCGCTTGTATGCCTTTGATGTGTCGGAAAAACGTTTGCACAGCTTGGGGCAACGTTTAAAACGTTCGGGTTTAAGCAACCTCAATGCGCAGCGCATCAACGGTGAAAATGACCCTAAATTAAAACGCTTAAACGGTAAATTTGATCGTGTGCTGGTCGATGCGCCGTGTACCGGCTTGGGCACTTTACGCCGCAATCCGGACTTAAAGTGGCGTCAAACCGCGCAAGATTTGGCCGAGTTGAGCGTCAAGCAAGCGGCTATTTTAGCCCGTGCTGCCAAGTTGACCAAAATGGGTGGGCGCTTGATTTATTCGACGTGCAGCTTGTTGCGTGATGAAAACGAGCAGATAGCGGAAGCTTTTTTAGCCAGCCATCCAGACTTTACACTACTCAACGCTGCCGAGATTTTAAGCCAGCAACAGATTGCATTGGACACTGGACCTTATTTAAAACTGTTACCGCATTTACACCACACTGATGGTTTTTTTGCCGCCGTGTTTGAAAAAGTCGACACGGTGCCTGCCAAGGAAAAAGCCAGCGCCGTGTCAGAAACCGCTGTTGTGGCGGCTAAGCTGAATCAGGCGGTGGACCAGGCCGCTGCGCCTAAAAAAGCCAAGTCTGTGGCAAAAAAAGCTCAGCCCGAGGCAAAAACGGCCGCGCTGAAAGCCCCGCGGGCTAAGCCTAAAGCGGCCAAAGCGAAAGTCAGCAAGGCATAGATCCCCATGAAACTGCCTAGCCTCAATCTGCAAATTTTATGGGGCGCGGTGTTGGGGGTGGCATTGGGCGCGTATTTTCATGGCTTAGGCGCACAACACCCATGGGTGCATGGCGGCGTCTATGCCGCTGGTTTGGTCGGCAGTTTATTCATTGATTTACTCAAAATGATTTTGATCCCACTGGTGTTTTGCTCCATTGCCGTTGGTATCGCCAACTTACGGCAGCATCAGCAAATGCACAGAGTGTGGGTGAGCACTTTGATTTTTTTCTTCAGCAGCATGAGCATCGCCATCACGTTGGCCTTGTTGGCGGTCAATTACTTTCAGCCCGGGGCGGGCATGCATTTGGCCATGTTTGAGCAGGCCATGCAAAACTTCCAAGCCAAGCAATTGCCTTTACCAGAATTTGTGGCGCAGTTTTTACACGGTTTATTCCTCAATCCCTTCGCGGCTTTGGCGCAAGGCGATGTGCTGGCCGTGGTCAGTTTTGCCTTGATTGTGGGCATAGCGCTGGTGCTGGGCGGTGAGCGCTATAAAAATTTACTGCTACTGATGCAAGAAGGCTTGGCCCTTAGCATGCAAATAGTGGGCTGGGTCATGCGCATCGCCCCCTTGGGCATCATGGCTTTGCTGATAAAATTGGTCGCCATGCAGGATGTGGCCATGATTGCCAGCTTGGCTAAGTTTATTGCGGTGGTGGTCGGCACCACTTTGCTGCACGGAGTGGTGGTCTTGCCCCTCATTCTTTATTTGATTACCGGCAAAACGCCCTTGTGGTTTTGGCGCAGCTCGCGTGAGGCCTTGGTCACGGCTTTTGCCACCAGTTCCAGTTCGGCCACCTTGCCCGTGACCTTGCGCTGTACCACTGGGCAACTGCAGGTTAATCCGGCCATCGCCGGTTTTGTGGTGCCGTTGGGGGCGACTGTTAACATGGATGGCACGGCCTTGTACGAAGCCGCTGCCGCTTTATTTATTGCTAATTTGGTCGGTATAGAATTAAGCTTGGGGCAGCAACTTATAGTGTTTATTACCGCCATGATAGCCGCCATAGGCGCGCCTGGCATCCCGAGTGCCGGCATGGTGACCATGGTCATGGTGTTGCAGTCGGTAGGCCTGCCTGCCGAAGCCATCGCCATTTTATTGCCCATAGACCGCTTGCTAGACACCTTGCGTACCACGGTGAATGTGGAAGGCGATATGGTAGGCAGTTTGGTGGTGCAAAAGCTGGTTGCGCAAAAATGAGTGTGGCCAACATGGCTTAAGTGAAAGCGGAGTTTATGCACGAGATACGCCTCTTAATTATCGATGACCACAGCTTGTTCCGCGGTGGCCTCAAACTATTGCTCGAGCGCCAAGCGGGGTTTGCCGTGCTGGGCGAAGCGGGCAATGCCTTAGAGGGGCTAAAGCGTGCCAAGAAACTGCACCCGGATGTCATTTTGCTAGACTTGCCTATGACCGACGCCAGCGGATTGCAGGCGCTTGCGTTGTTATGCGAAGAAGTGCCGTCAGCGCACATCATGATGTTGACCGCATCAGAAGATGTGCAAGATTTGTTGGCCGCCTTGCGGGCGGGTGCACGAGGCTATGTGTTGAAAAACACAGAGCTTGATTTTTTATTGGATGCCATCCGGCGCGTGGCCCAAGCAGAATCGGTGCTGGCGCCGCTCATGGCAAATAAGCTGGCCGATACCGTACGCCAGCCAGTAAAAGCCAGCGGCCAGGCCGATGCGGGTTTAGACAAGCTTTCACCGCGTGAACGTGAGGTCATCGTGCTATTGGCGCAAGGGGCCAGCAATAAAGAGATTGCCCGCCGTCTTGGTTTGGTGGAGTCCACGGTTAAGATACACGTGCAAGGCATACTGCGTAAGCTCAATTTATCCAGCCGTGTTCAGGCGGCGGTGTTTGCCGTGGAGCGAGGCTTAATTCACCCTGCAAATTAACGCCACCGTCCGGCTAGCTACTACAAAAGAACTGGATATAACCTAGTTCTTTTGCCTTATATAACTACGCCTTTTGATTGGCGTGGCTTTGATGTAAGTCAATCGGCTAAATAAGCCCTCTCGTAAAATCATTCCTGTAATTTGAGTAGCAAGCTACTTAACTGATTAAGGGGATGATGATGGCAACACAACAATATAAAGCCTGGTCTGTCGTTACCATGAGCACGCTGTCCTTTACCGTGTGTTTTATGATTTGGATGATGTTTGCCGTGATAGGCATACCCATCAAAGCCATGCTGGGTCTGAATGAAACGCAGTTTGGTATTTTGATTGCCATGCCGGTACTGACCGGTTCCTTGGTTCGATTGCCGCTAGGCATGTGGACAGACCGCTTCGGTGGGCGGCTGGTGTTTTTCAGCTTGATGCTGTCTACCGTGCTGCCTATATACCTCATTTCTAAATGCACGGAATACTGGCAATTTCTCATCACCGGTTTGTTTGTAGGCATCGCCGGCGGCTCCTTTACCGTGGGCATTGCCTATTGCGCGCGCTGGTTTCCTAAGAGTAAACAAGGCTTGGCCATGGGTATTTTTGGCGCAGGCAACACCGGGGCGGCCGTGACTAAACTGGTGGCGCCTGCCATCGTCTTGGCTTACGGTTGGAGTATGGTGCCACAAGCCTATGCAGTTTTGATGTTGCTGACGGCAATTTTATTTTGGTTGTTTACCTATTCGGACCCGGCGCACAAAACCAGCAGCACGGTCACCATGCGCGAGCAATTGGCGGTATTAAAAGACCCCAAAGTGTGGAAGTACAGCCAGTATTATTCCATCGTGTTTGGCGGTTACGTGGCCTTGGCCTTGTGGATGACTAAGTACTACATCACCGAATACGGTTTCGATCTTAAATCGGCGGCGTTGATGGCCGCTGCCTTTAGCATCCCTGGCGGCATACTGCGCGCGGTGGGCGGCTATTTCTCCGATAAATTTGGCGCACACACCATAACCTGGTGGGTATTGTGGGTGTCATTGGTGTGTTTGTTTTTTCTTTCTTATCCGCAAACCGACATCTCCATTATTACCATCAACGGGCCACAAACCTTTCATGTCGGCCTCAACGCTACATTCTTCACCATTATCATGTTCACCATGGGCATTGCTTTTGCCATAGGCAAAGCCTCGGTGTTTAAGTACATATCCGACGATTACCCGCACAACATAGGCGTGGTGTCTGGCGTGGTGGGCTTGGCTGGCGGCATGGGCGGTTTCTTGATGCCTATTATGTTCGGTGCCTTAGTTGATCTGACCGGCGTGCGTTCGTCGGCCTTTATGTTGATGTTTGGCGTCGTTTGGGTCTCGCTCATTTGGATGTATTGGACAGAGGTGCGACCAGTCAAAATCGGCAGGCACCATGAGCGACAAGCAAGAAAACAAATGGTATCAATTTAGGAGAGCAGCATGGCGACAAATATTGAAACATGGAACGTTGAAGACAATGCATTTTGGGAATCCACCGCTAAAAAAATAGCTTACCGTAATCTGTGGATTTCTGTGCCAGCCTTACTTTGCGGCTTTGCCGTGTGGTTGATGTGGGGCATCATTGCCGTGCAAATGAGCAATTTGGGTTTTCCGTTTAGTAAAGACGAATTGTTTACCTTAACCGCCATTTCTGGCTTGGCTGGCGCCACCATGCGCATCCCGGCTTCTTTCTTTATTAGACTGGCCGGTGGTCGCAACACTATTTTCCTGACCACCGCCATGTTGTTAAGTCCGGCCATAGGCACCGGCATCGTCTTGCAGCACCCCGAGTGGCCTTTGTGGTCGTTTCAACTGATGGCGCTTTGGTCTGGGGTCGGTGGCGGTAATTTTGCCAGCTCCATGAGTAATATCAGCACATTTTTCCCTAAGCGTTTGCAAGGCACGGCCTTAGGTCTGAATGCCGGTTTGGGTAATTTTGGTGTGACCACCATGCAAATTCTCATTCCATTGATCATGACCGTCGGCGTGTTCGGCGCCTTAGGCGGCGATGCCACCTTGTTGGTGAAAGACAGCGGTTGGATTTTTGGAAAAATCCCGGCGGGCACCCCCACGTTTATCCAAAATGCCGGCTTCGTTTGGCTATTGTTGTTAGTGCCCTTGGCACTATTTTGCTATTTCGGCATGAATAATCTCTTGCCCATCTCAGCGGATGCGCGTGGCACCATTCTGTCTTTTATTAAGATTATTTGGCTGTATACCTTGGCGTTCTTGCCGGCCATGGCGGGTTTGTATATGTACTTGCCGGCGCCCACCGGTTTAGGCATGCTCAATATGTGGTTGGCCATGCCTTTGATCATAGGCAGCACTTTGTTGGTGATGAAGTTAGCGGCTTTTGGCAGCATGAAAGACAATATTGCCAAGCAGTTTGCGATTTTTAACAACAAACACACTTGGTCCATGACGGCTTTGTATTTGGTGACGTTTGGCTCTTTCATCGGCTTCTCCATGGCCTTGCCCTTATCCATCACGGTTATTTTTGGTGAGCAACACGTGTTGGATGCCGCCACTGGCATTTGGACCCATATTAAAAATCCCAACGCACCGTCTGCCCTGACCTATGCTTGGATAGGCCCTTTTGTTGGGGCGCTCATTCGCCCAGTAGGCGGTTGGATTTCAGACAAGGTGGGTGGCTCCATCGTGACCCAAGTCATTTCTGCGGTGATGGTGTTGGCCTCCATCTATGCCGGCCACATCATGATGCAGGCTTATCACTCACCTACCCCGGAAATTTACTTTAATGCCTTCTTGCTGACGTTTGTTGTGTTGTTTGCGGCGACCGGCATAGGCAATGGTTCGACTTTTAGAACGGTGGGGGTGATCTTTGATCGTGTGCAAGCCGGCCCGGTTTTAGGTTGGACTTCCGCGGTGGCCGCTTACGGTTCATTTATCGCACCGGAAGTGATTAAGGGGCAAATTAAAGCCGGCACGCCAGAAATGGCTATGTATGGGTTTGCCGTGTTTTACGCGCTGTGTTTGTTGTTGAACTGGTGGTTTTATTTGCGCGCCGCTTCGGAAATACGTAATCCGTAATGCAAGGCAGTGGGTCGGCAAGCTTTTTGCTTGCTTATGAATGAATGATGATTGCCGCATGGCGGCTGTTGGGAGAGAAACATGAGTCACTTTTTGGATAGGCTAAAATTTTTTAACAAGGTTAAAGCCACTTTTTCTAATGAACACGGCATAGTCACCAATGAGGACAGGCAGTGGGAACAAGCCTACCGTCACCGTTGGCAACACGACAAAGTGGTGCGTTCCACGCACGGGGTGAACTGCACTGGCGGTTGCTCATGGAAGATTTTTGTTAAAAACGGCTTGGTGTCCTTTGAGATGCAACAAACCGATTACCCGCGCACCCGGGACGATTTACCTGACCACGAACCACGTGGCTGTCAGCGTGGCGCGTCATTCTCCTGGTACTTATACAGCCCACACCGTATCAAGCATCCTTTGATACGTGGCCGTTTGTTGGACATGTATCGTTTAGAGCGTATGACGGGTAAAGACCCGGTCGAAGCCTGGGCGGCCATACAAGCCGATCAAGCTAAACGTAAAGCCTATACGGCGGTGCGTGGGCTAGGTGGTTTTGTTCGCACCTCTTGGGACGAGGTGAACGAAATCATCGCCGCCGCCAATGTTTACACCATTAAAAAATGGGGTCCAGACCGTATTTTCGGTTTTTCTCCCATCCCTGCCATGTCCATGATTTCTTACGCCGCAGGCTCCCGGTTCCTTTCCCTCATCGGTGCAGCCTGCGGATCTTTTTATGATTGGTATTGCGACTTGCCGGCGGCCAGTCCGCAAACTTGGGGTGAGCAGACTGACGTGCCGGAGGCGGCCGATTGGTATAACTCAACCTACATCATTATCACCGGCGCTACCCTGCCCATGACCCGCACCCCCGATGCCCATTTTGCCTCCGAGGTGCGTTATAAAGGGGCAAAAATTGTCGCCATGGCACCGGATTATGCCGAATTCTGTAAGTTTTCTGATTTATGGATGCCGATTAAGCAAGGGACCGATTCTGCGGCTTTCTTGGCCATGGGCCACGTGGCA
>SXVG01000036.1 GCA_005791685.1 Methylotenera sp.
CACCCAGGACGTGCGCGATTACGCAGACAAATTGGGCATAGACGAACAAACCGCCTTAGCCCAGGGCATGCAAGAAAAATCCATAGAGTTTGTCAAAAAAGGCAGTGAAGTTTACCAAAAGGTTTAACTGGCCACATATCCCTTAGCACCCATAAAAAACAGGCGCTAGGCCTGTTTTTTATGGGTGCTAAATTGGCTAAGGCGCATACGTTAATAATTACAAGAGAGGCAGTTTATTTTGTTAAAATAGCCTACCAACACTATCACTGCAGACTATTTTGACCACGCTTAAACTTAACAAAAAATCCGACCCGTCGCCCAAAGCCAGCAAAGCACCGCTGCGAGGTAGCCATAATCTGCCACGCGATCGTTCTATGTCGGCGGCTAAACCCATGGCCCCCAGTGCCGAGCCACGGCAGCAAGATGCCAGATTAAGTCCGCCAAGCGCCTCCGTGCAGCCGGAAAAACCCAAGCAACGCAATCACCGCTTCGATGGCAAGGCGCATGGCGAGCCGTATGCCGCTGATGCGCTGCCGGCCAAACAGCCCAAGCCGGCCGGTGTGGACCATCGCACGACCCCACGCCCAGATAAAAATGAACCGCAATACCGGCAAGCGCCGCGCCGCGGTGGCAAGGTGCGCGATGGCTACGACAGTTTGGCCACGCCGCAGTACGGTGCCGCCGCCAAAGCCGCTTACAAATCCACCGCGGTCAGCACCGATTTGCCGCGTTTATCTAAAGTCATGGCCGAGCGCGGTTTGTGTTCACGCCGCGAAGCCGATGTATGGATAGCCAACAGTTGGGTAATGGTGGACGGCGAAATTGTCGACACGCTGGGCACGCGCATTCGTGCCGATGCCGAAATCATCATCAGCAGTTACGCGCACGAAGTGCAAAGCGAGGCGGTCACCATCCTATTGCACAAGCCGGTCGGTTACGTCAGCGGCCAAGCCGAAGACGGCTACGAGCCGGCCATCGTCTTGGTGCACCCGGACAACGAATGGCTGGATGACCCCAACATCAACCCACAGCAGCACAAGGAGTTTCAGCGCCGATTTTTAACCGGATTGGCCCCAGCAGGCCGCTTGGATATTGACTCTACCGGTATGTTAGTGCTCACTCAGGATGGCCGCGTGGCGCGCCATTTAATCGGTGAAGATTCCAGCGTAGAGAAAGAATACTTGGTGCGGGTGGAGGGTCAATTAAGTGATGCCGACCTGCAACGCCTGAATTTTGGCTTGAGCTTGGATGGCGAAAAACTTAAACCGGCCAAGGTCAGTTGGCAAAACGAAGACCAATTGCGCTTTGTGTTGCGCGAAGGTAAAAAACGGCAAATTCGCCGCATGTGCGAAATGGTCGGCTTGCACGTGGTCGGTCTAAAACGCGTGCGCATAGGCAGTGTCAATTTAGGCAAATTGCCGCCCGGTCTATGGCGTTATTTACGCCATGACGAACGCTTTTAATGGCGCGAACCCACTCATCAAAAAAACGAAACGGCTAAGCGCATGGACATCCTGTTGTTAGTGAAAGCTTTTATTCTAGGCGTGGTGGAAGGCGCCACGGAATTTTTACCGATTAGCAGTACCGGTCACTTGATCATCGTCGGCGATTACCTGCAGTTTAACGACGAAAAAGGCAAGGTGTTTGAAATTGTCATCCAGCTGGCGGCGATTCTAGCCGTGTGCTGGGAATACCGCGCCAAGCTAATCGACACCGCCTTGCACTTAGGCAGCGAACGTCAGGCGCAGCAATTTGTGTTGAATTTGTTTTTGGCTTTTCTGCCTGCCGCCCTCTTGGGCTTGATTTTTCATAGCGCCATTAAACAGTATTTGTTCTCGCCCATCACCGTGGCCGTGGCCTTAATCGTCGGCGGCTTGGCCATCTTAGGCATAGAACGCTTGGCCCTCACAGCCGCTACCCACCACATAGATAAAATCAGCCCTCGCCAGGCGCTGCAAATTGGGCTGGCGCAATCGCTGGCCTTGTTCCCCGGCGTATCGCGCGCCGGCGCCACTATTCTAGGCGGCATGCTGTTTGGTTTGGATAGAAAAACCGCCACCGAATTTTCCTTCTTCTTGGCCATCCCCATCATGTTTGCCGCGACCATTTTAGACGTGTACAAAAGCCGCGACATTTTATCCGTCAACGACGCCGGTTTATTTGCGGTCGGGTTTATCACGGCCTTTTTAGCGGCTTTAATTGCTATCCGCTTTTTATTACGCTTTGTCGCCAGCCACGACTTCAAGGTGTTTGCTTGGTACCGAATTATTTTTGGCGTGCTGGTTTTACTGTATTTCCTCTAAGCCCCATGCCCAGAATGAGCGCCTTAAAAACGATAAGCCGCCCGGCGGTCTTGCTTAAATACCTAGGCTACGGCCTTGCTGGCTTGTTGCTGGCGGCGCTGTTGCTGCTGTCTGTCCTGCTGCTAAGCTTTAACCCCAACGACTACAAACAACAGATCGTCAATTGGGCTTGGGACAAAACCGGCCGCAACCTATCATTAGACGGCGACATTAAGCTGACCGTGTGGCCGCAATTAGGCGTGGATTTGGGCGCGGCTTCACTGTCCGAGCAGGGCAATCAGCAGCCCTTTGCATCCGTGAGCCGCGTGCAATTGTCCTTGGCCTGGCTGCCGCTACTAGAAAAAAAATTAAAAGTAGGCACGGTGTATTTAGACGGGCTCAACGCCAGGCTGATACAACACGCGGACGGCAGCACTAATTTTGCCGATTTGTTTGATGGCGACACTAAGCCAACTTTTTCTTATGCCATCGATGGTTTGATCGTTAAAAATAGCCACCTAGATTACTTAAATGAAGCGAGCAATAGTCGTATCCAACTAAGCAATCTGTCCATTAAAACCGGCCGCATTGCACAAGATCAAGCGGTGGATCTGGCGGCCGATTTTAAGCTTGAGGCCCAAGCGGCTAAGTTAATCTCGCAGGTAAAGCTGCAAACACGGCTGTTATATCAGAGCGCCGAGCCCAGCTTGTTAGCCGAGCATTTACGCCTGTCCATGCAGGGCCAATTAGCACAAGCTAAGCTGGACGCCTTGGTGAGTGCTGAGCACGTCAGCGCTAATAGCCACGGTCTTGCTGCGCCATTGATTAAGGCCAATGTCAGCCTAGCGCATGCGCCACACGCCATAAAAACGCGCTGGGAATTGAGCGGCCTAAGCGCCGATGCTGACGCAGTAAATATTGGCAATGCTAATGCCGACATATCTTATATCAACGGTGAGCGCTTACTAACCAGTCATTTTAACACGCCCATCAGCGTGCAATGGCCGGCGGCCAATGTGAGTTTAAGCCAGCTTAATGGCCAAATGCGTTGGCAGGATAAGGCGCTAAAATCGGCCGGCTTAAAGGCCGATTTTGAGCTTACGGCTAAAGCCAATTTTAAACACGGGACTGGCCAAAGTCGCTTTCATTTTGCCAGCGGATCTGGCCAGTTGAACGGCGACATCGAGTTCAGCCATGTAACTGGAGCAAAATTTAAATTTAATTTGGCCGCCGAAAATTGGGACCTCAACACCTATTTGGCCAGCCCGACCAAAACGGAAACGACCCAGGCTAGCCCTGTCGATTTATCGCTGTTAACTGGGCTGCAATTGGATGGTCAGCTTAAATTAGCAAACATAGATTATGCCCCTTACCAATTGCACACCTTACAAGCGC
Organism: Methylotenera sp.; assembly: GCA_005791685.1. Taxonomy (GTDB): domain Bacteria; phylum Pseudomonadota; class Gammaproteobacteria; order Burkholderiales; family Methylophilaceae; genus Methylotenera. The sequence continues at coordinate 3,678 of SXVG01000036.1, forward strand.
GTTTGCTCAGCGATGGTAAAACATTGCGGGCTAAGGGCTTAAGGCTGCACTTAGACGACAGCCAAATTCGTGGCGATGTCGCCGTAACCTTGCAAGCCTCGCCGGCATACAAAGTCAATTTAGCCATCGATACATTGGATCTCAATCGTTACCAAACTTCAGACAAAAATAAGCCGGCAAATAAAGCCCATTCGGCAAAAGCGGATTGGGATTTAGCCGACCCCAAACATTACAACGCCAGTGGCGATATCCGCATAGGCCAGCTACGCTTGGGCGACAAGCTGGCCAAGCAAGTACACATTAGCCTGCAAGGGCAACCCTAATGTCGGCTTTTGCAAACCGCCTGATTGCCTGACAAAAAGTACACGGCCGGCACGATTTGCCCTGGCAAAACACCACCGACCCCTACGCCATTTATGTGTCAGAAATCATGTTGCAGCAGTCGCAAGTGGCCACGGTGATAGGCTATTATCAAAAATTCATGCAGCGCTTTCCTGACCTAGCGAGCTTGGCTCAAGCC
>SXVG01000037.1 GCA_005791685.1 Methylotenera sp.
AAGCCATCATAGACGAATTCTTGGCGGCCATGGCGGCATTGGGGGAGGTGTTTATGGCTGGTATGTAAAAAGCCTTTATTGCCTTTGCTCATCACCGAAGCAGACAAGGCTCGCGTGCAAGCCGACATGCCAGAATTGCCGGCCGCCATGAAAGCTCGCTTAGAAGCACAGTTCGGTTTGTCCAGTTACGATGCCAGCAGCTTAACCGCCAGTCGAGATTTAGCCGACTACTTCATTGCCGCCATTGATGCCGGTGCCGAGCCTAAACAAACGGCCAACTGGGTCATGGGCAGCTTAAGTGCCAAACTCAACAGCGAAGACAAAGACCTAAGCGACAGCCCGATTAGCGCACAGCAATTAGCCCAATTACTCAAACGCATCAGCGACGGCACCATTTCCAACAATGCCGCCAAACAGGTATTTGACGCCATGTGGCAGGGTGAAGGCGAAGTAGACAGCATCATTGCCGCTAAAGGCTTAAAACAAGAGTCCGACAGCGGTGCCGTCGAAGCCATCATAGACGAAGTCTTGGCCGCCAATGCAGCCATGGTGGAGGAGTTTAAAGCGGGTAAGGAAAAAGCCTTCAATGCGCTGGTCGGTCAAGCCATGAAAGCCTCCAAAGGCAAAGCTAACCCGGCGCAAGTGAACGACATCCTTAAGAAGAAACTGCAGGCTTAAAGTTAAGCTTTAACCAACTTAATTAACGCCGTATTGCTGCCTGTAAGCGCTCACCGCTTGCAGGTGTTCCGCCAAGCTTTGCTGGCCGGCTAGGTAGCGCATCAAATCGCTCAGATTGGCGATGGCACAAACCGGGATGCGATTGTTGGCGATCACCTCTTGCACGGCCGACAATTCGCCTAAGCCTTTTTCTTGCCGGTCTATGGCAATGGCGACGCCGCAGGCCATTGCGCCATTTGCAGCAATCAAGGCCACCGACTCGCGCACCGAGGTGCCGGCAGAAATCACGTCATCAATAATCAATACGCGACCTTGCAAGGGGCTACCAACGATGCTGCCGCCCTCGCCGTGGTCTTTGGCTTCTTTACGGTTGTAGGCATACGGCACATTACGGCCTTGTTTGGCAAAGGCAATGGCAATACTGGCCGCCAGCGTGATGCCCTTATAAGCTGGGCCAAATAACATATCAAACTGGATGCCAGAATGATCAATCGCTGCGGCATAGAACTCGCCCAACTTCATCAAGCTGACGCCATCGTTAAACAAGCCGGCATTAAAAAAATACGGGCTGAGGCGGCCGGCTTTGGTTTTAAATTCACCAAAACGCAATACCTCTTTTTCTAGGGCAAATGCGATAAAATCTTGGCTTACTTGGGCTGAAGCCGCATCAGCATGGTTGGCTGTGTTGGAAGGCGCTGTCATGGTTACTCTAATCGTGTCAATTTTAAGGATGAAGTTTTGAAGATTATATCGCTAAACCTAAACGGCATACGTTCTGCCACAAATAAAGGCGTGCTGAGCTGGTTAAAAACCCAGTCTGCTGACATCGTCTGCCTGCAGGAACTCAAAGCCCAAGCCGATGACATGACGGCCGAGATGCTAAAGCCTGAAGGCTATGTCGGGCACTTTCATTACGCCGAGAAAAAAGGCTATAGCGGCGTCGGCATCTATTCAAAAAATAAACCGGATGCAGTCATCATAGGCTTGGGTGGCAGCAACCAAGACGTGGCCGACATAGACAGCGAAGGCCGCTACATCGAATGCCAATTTGGTAATTTAAGCGTGGTGTCGCTGTATTTGCCATCGGGCTCCAGTGGCGAAGAACGGCAGGCCTTTAAATTCAGTGTGATGGCGCGCTTTATGTTGCACATGCAAGCCTTGATTAAAAGTGGCCGCGAAGTGGTCATTTGCGGCGATTGGAATATCGCCCATAAAGAAGTGGATCTAAAAAATTACCAAGGCAATAAAAAGAATTCCGGCTTTTTACCCGAAGAGCGGGCCTGGCTAACGGAATTATTTGATCAAGTGGGCTGGGTCGATGTGTACCGCACACTGCACCCTGACAGCACCGACGCCTGCTACACCTGGTGGAGCAATCGCGGTCAAGCTTGGGCGAAAAATGTCGGTTGGCGCATAGACTACCAAATCGCCACCCCGACAATCGCTGCCACGGCGAGCCAGGCCAGCATCTACAAAGAGCAACGCTTTAGCGATCACGCGCCTTTAATAATTGACTATGCCAACCAAGCTATTTAATGACGTCTAAGGCTTTTAAGCGTTTTTGCGCGGCCGGAATGACTTCGCTGTTGGGATACTTGGCGATTAAATCACGCAAGGTTTTTTTCGCGGCCGGCACCAAGCCCAGTTGAAACTGGCTGTTGGCCATATTAAATAGCGCATCTGGCACCCTAGGACTGTCCGCATAGGCGTCCAATAATTTTTGCTGGGTGGCCATGGCCGATTTGTAGTTTTTCAACGCAAACTGCGCATAGCCTAAGCCGTACATGGCATCAGCGGCGTAAGTGCTATTCGGGTAATCCTTTAAAAATTTATCGTAGGCATTAAACGCGTCTTTATATTTGGCCTCTTTGGCCAAGCCGTGCGCCAATTCTAACAATTGGTACTCTTGGCTGTTCTTTGCTGGCTCAACCGTGCCAGCCACAGGCGTAGCCGCAACAGGAGTAGCGGCAGGTACAACCGCTGGCACTTCAGCCACTGGGGCTGGGCCAGCACTGGCAGCGCCTTGCTCTAACTTACGCAAGCGCGCATCGGTATCGCCGTACAAATCTTTCTGACGCTGCTGGGTAGTTGCCACGTTATGGCCAGCCAGCTCGAGCTCACCCTTTAATTTGGCCACTTCTTGCTTTAAACCTTCAAGCTGATTTTGCATGTCCAGCAAACCTTGGCCTTTGGTAATTGCCTCAATTTCAACTAGGCGTTGCTCTATGCTTTGTTGCGTTTTCTTCAAAGCCGCCAATTCGGTCTGCATAGCCTGATGCTGAGTCGTCGTCGTGGCTTCCAATTCTAGAATTTTTTTGCGCGCCTCCTTGTCGTCAAACAAAGCGGCCTGGCTGTGCGTAGCAAACACAGTCAGGCAAAATAACAAACTGGCCAGTATCCGTTTTTTCATGGTGTTTTCTTTAATAAGCTAAGTGATTTACTCGTTCTCGTAGACGATATCCACGCGGCGATTTTGCTTAGCACACGCGTCATCGGCACAGGCTGCCGTGGCTTTTTCTTCACCAAAGCTGACCGTTTCAATTTGCGCGTCCTGCACACCCAATAAATTTAAGGATTTTTTAACCGCCACAGAACGGCGTTGACCTAAAGACAAATTGTATTCACGGCGACCACGCTCATCGGTGTTGCCTTGCAAAATCACTTTAGCCGTGCGATTGGCCAATAAGTATTTGGCATGCGCTTCTATTAGTGGACGGAACTCGGTTTTAACCGCATCGCTGTCGTAATCAAAATAAACCTGACGTTTGGATAAAATATTATTCGGGTCTTTTAATGGGTTGTTTGCGCCAGCAGTGGCGTTACCCTCTATCACCACTTCTTTAACGGCCGCCGTATCTGCCGCCGCCGTAGGTGCAACCGCCGCTTCCGCTGGCTTAGCCGCCGCCGGGCTTTTATCTTCCACCGCCGCCGGCTTATCTACCATGGGCGTACTTTTACAGGCAACCAAAACCAAGGCCATGGCTAGCCCACTTAATAACTTAGCATTCCAAGTCAATCTGTTCATATCGCTCTCCTTAACAAGGCCATCACAGCCTAAATTATTTAATTAACGGACCCCATGCCGGTTCACGTATATCGCCACCCGACTCATTCAAACGCTGCCTTACGCGCCCATCCGCTGACACCGCGGCTAACGCGCCTTTATCGCCCACCCGCGTGGCATACAATAGCACACGGCCATTGGGGGCAAAACTAGGCGATTCGTCCTGCGCACCCTCACTCAACAACTGCACTTGGCCGTTGCTCAAATCTTGCAAGGCCAATCGGTATTTGCCGCCATCGTTACGCACCATGGCCAGCATTTTTCCATCCGGCGAAACGCGTGGGCTTAAATTGAACGCACCCTCAAAAGTCACCCTTTGCACCTCGCCGCCGTTAGCGGCCACTTTATATATCTGCGGCCGGCCGCCACGATCGGAGCTGAAATAAATCCACTGGCCGTCCGGCGACCAAGTGGGCTCGGTATCAATGCCATTGCTTTTGGTCAACGATTGCAAGCCGCTGCCATCCGCATTAATCGTATAGAGCTGCGAATTGGCGCCATAGGTTAAGACGATGGCTAGTTTATTACCGTCCGGCGACCAAGCGGGCGCGCTGTTATTGCCTTTGAAGCTGGCTAATACAGAGCGCTGACCGCTGAGCGTTTGGATGAAAATGATGGGTTTTTTCTTTTCAAACGACACGTAAGCCATTTTGCTGCCGTCGGGCGACCAGCTAGGCGAAATAATCGGTTCTTTTGAGGACACCATGGTCAAGGCATTTTCGCCATCGACATCGGCCACCCGCAAGGCATAACGACCATTGAGCTTAGCCACGTAGGCAATGCGACTGGCAAAAATACCGCTCTCACCGCTTAATTTCTGATAAATCACATCGGCGATTTTATGCGCGGTGCCCCTTAATTGATTGGGCGCGATGTTGTATTGCACGCTGGCCAATTGGCTTTGTTTTAGCACGTCCACCAACTGAAAACTGACGTTCAAGCGATTGCCTGGCAATGCTTCCACCTTGCCCACGGCCATGGCCTGCGCCTGCAGGGCCTGCCATTCGGCGTATTTAATTTGGCTGATATCCGCTGGCTGATTGGCCATGCCAGCGGTTTCTAGCATGCGAAATAAACCGCTGCGTTTTAGATCGGCATTGATGATTTGACTGATGCTGTCGGCACCGACATTGCTTTGTGCAAAAGGCACGATAGCGACTGGAATTTGCTGGGCGCCACCGCCACTGATCTCTATCTCTAAAGCCGCATAAGCGCTAGAGCTAAGGCATAAAGCCGCTAAAAATAGAGCGATTCGAACGATGGGCATAAGCGATTGTTTTTCTTTTCGTTAAAAATTCTAATCGGATCAAGCTAAGCCTTTATATTACATGGCACAGCTTAATTTTAGTGCATTCTCATCTTAGTTTTATGACATTTAACGGTCTTTTTTATAGCCTACTGTCTTTCGCGGCTAAAGCCCAATGTGCCTTCTCTTGCCTATGCTGGGCAATTCACCTGGCGGCACCGCTCATACTCGCTCAGTCATTCGGCCTAAAGGTCAGTTTTAAGTTTCTAAATTGGGCAAAAACGGAGCCATCCGTCGGCAAAGGCAGTGGTTGCGAAGCCATAATGGCGCGCTCCACCGCTTCATCACAAACTTTGCTGCCACTGGATTTAAGCAACTTGGGCAAACCAGATAACTCACCGGTGGACAACAAGGCAATATCAAACTTAAGCTCAGGGTTGCCTGTTCCGCACAAAGTTTTATTCACATTGCCACGGATTTTAGCTTGAATTTTACCGCGGTACTCGTCCAACAAACTGGCATTGGCCGCCGATTTGGCTGACTTGGCCGCTTGATCGGCCTGCGCCTGCTCTTCCGCCAAGGCCTCTTGTTGCAGTTTTTTTAAAGCCTCATTGGCTTTATTTTCTTTTAGCAACTTGTCGCTGTTTTGCATTTCTTCATGACGCGCTTCGGCTTGCAAGGCGGCCAGCTGTTTTTTCTGTTCTAAGGCCAAATCTTTTTTAATTTGCTCGGCGGCTTTTTTTTGCTCTTGTTCTTTACGTTTTTTTTCTAAGGCAATATCGACTGCCGGCGGTTTGACTGGTTCGGGCTCAGGCGCCACTTTTTCTGGCACTGGCGGCGGGGCTTCTTGCACTGGTGCGGGCGGTTCCACAGGGGTGACTACTGGGGGCGATTCAGGCTGAGGCAAACTGTCCCATAATTCCACTTCCGCCACATTCAATAGCGGCTGCGTGGCTTTCCAATTAAAAGACAGCAGTAATGCGCCCAACAAAGCCAGATGCACGGCGATGGCTAAAGCGCCGGCTTGCCATGACACGTCTTTTTCATAAGCTCTGATCATCATTGCGCTAAAGCCGGCTACTGGGCTGGCGCCAACAACAGCCCGACCTTATCCACCTTGTTTTGCTTGAGTAAATCCATGACCGCGATGACGTCGTCGTATTTGACGTTTTTATCGGCGGCAATCACCACGGCACGTTCTGGCGCGGCCGTTAAAGCCTGCCTTACACTCAGCAAGAGTTGATCGCGCGCCATGGCTTGGTTGTCCAACTCAATTTGACCGCTCTGCTTCACGGTTAAGACCAAGGGCGGCACTGACGCTTGCTTTAGACTTTGCCCCACTTTGGGCAAATCGACCACCCCAGGATTGGTCATGGGCGCGGTCACCATAAAAATAACCAGCAACACCAAAGTCACGTCTATATAAGGCACGACGTTGATCTGGTTCATCATGCGGCGTTTACGGGTGCGTGACATGGCTAGCTTTTTCTTTGTAAGATATTGGTGAATTCTTCCATAAAACTTTCGTAGCGCACCGACAGCCTATCGACCGAGCTGGTAAAACGGTTGTAGGCAATCACCGCCGGTATCGCCGCAAACAAACCAATGGCGGTGGCCACCAGCGCTTCCGCAATGCCCGGCGCCACTTGGCTTAAAGTCGCTTGTGCAACGTTGGACAAGCCTCGGAATGCATTCATGATGCCCCACACGGTACCCAATAAACCGATATAAGGGCTGACCGAACCAACCGAGGCCAAGAACGGCAAGTGTGCATCCAAATCATCCAACTCACGGTTATAAGCGGCCCGCATGGCACGGCGCGCGCCTTCCATGACATCTGACACCTCCATGCGCGATTGCTGTTTATGCCGCACGTATTCTTTAAAACCGGCTTCAAAGATGCTGGCCATGCCTTGCGTTTTACGCCTACCGGCGCTGATGCTTTCAAACAACTTATTTAAATCGCCGCCCGCCCAAAAAGCATTCTCAAAATCCTCGGCACTGGTTTCAGCCCGTTTGATGGTGGCGAGCTTAATAAAAATGTACCACCAAGAAAATAAAGAGGTCAGGATCAATATCACTAACACCAGTTGCACTGGCAGACTGGCGCCCGCTACCAGCGAAAATATGGACATGTCATTGGCAACACTTACGGTCATATCGGTTCCTATTGTTTTTTATCTAGACGTATTTTATGGCTAATCTCAGCCGGGATACCTATGGGTTTAAAACTCACGGCATCGACAAAAGCCGCTTTCACTTGCGCTTCTATCAGCACCAAGCCTTCACGTTCAATGCTTTGCTGCATGATCAAACTGCTGCGCCCAAGTTCGCTTAACACACAGTTTACCGTCAGCATGTCATTAAAATAAGCCGGCTTTTTAAACTGCATGCTCAAGCTGTGGACGACTATGATCAGTCCTTGTTGGTCTTTTAACTGCGTTTGCTCAAAACCCAAGGCACGCAACCATTCGGTTCTGGCCCGCTCCATAAAATTCAAATAATTGGAGTGGTAAACCACCCCACCGCTGTCGGTATCCTCGTAATACACCCGTATCGGCCAGCTAAATTGCGTCACGCTGGCCAAGCTTCCGTCAGCAAATCTTTTGGCGCGGCTAAACCAAAATGCTGGTAAGCGAGTTGGGTAGCCATGCGACCACGCGGCGTGCGCATTAAATAGCCTTGTTGGATTAAATAGGGTTCCAATACGTCTTCTATGGTGTCACGCTCTTCGCCTATGGCAGCCGCCAAATTATCCAAACCCACCGGTCCACCGGCAAATTTTTCCAATACCGCCAGTAGCAGTTTTCTGTCCATGACATCAAAACCCAGCTTGTCCACGTCCAGCATTTTTAAGGCAGCATCGGCCACCTCCGCCGACACCGTGCCGTCGCCTTTCACTTGCGCATAGTCACGCACACGACGCAACAAGCGGTTGGCAATGCGTGGCGTGCCGCGTGAGCGCTTGGCAATTTCTAGCGAGCCGGTGTCCACCATGGCCACGTCTAGCAATCCGGCACTGCGCTGCACGATGCGCGCCAACTCATCGTCGGTATAGAACTCCAAGCGCGAAACGATGCCAAAACGATCACGTAATGGGTTGGTCAGCATGCCGGCACGGGTGGTCGCGCCAATTAAGGTAAAGGGTGGCAAATCCAAGCGCACACTGCGCGCCGCCGGACCCTCGCCTATCATGATGTCCAAACGGTAGTCTTCCATGGCCGGGTAGAGAATTTCTTCCACCACCGGTGAG
>SXVG01000038.1 GCA_005791685.1 Methylotenera sp.
GAAATGTGCGGTGCTAAAGCGGTTTTAGCGTAAGGCAGTGCGGGTAAGGTGTGTTCCATGATGGGTCCTTTAAGGATAATTTTTAAGTAAAAAGGCTTAAGCGCTATTTTGCCATAATAACAGGGTAATTTAGTAGGGTATTGCTATTTTTTCTTGGCGCGCGGGTGCGCTTGGTCATAGACGCTGGCTAAATGCTGAAAATCCAAGTGGGTATAGACTTGGGTGGTGCTGATGTTGGCATGCCCGAGCATTTCTTGCACGGCACGTAAATCTTGGCTGGATTGCAATACGTGGCTGGCAAAACTGTGGCGCAACAAATGCGGGTGCACGCTGCTGTTCACGCCTTGCTTGATGGCCCATAGTTTGACCCGGTATTGCACGGCGCGTGGGCTAATGCGTTTGCCTTGTTGCGTGACAAATAAAGCATTTGGATTGCTGTCGGCAATGGCTATATTCGCGCGGCGATCCAGCCAGACTTTGATGGCCTGACTGGCATGGCGGCCCATGGGCACGATGCGGGTTTTATTGCCTTTACCGGTCACCGTCAGCGTGCCGGCAGCAAAGTCCAGCATGGCACAGTCTAAATTGACCAATTCAGCCAAGCGTAAACCTGAGGAATAGAACAGTTCTAAAATGGCATGATCGCGTTGCGCCAGCAGGTCGTCGCCGGCGATATCGACAAATTTAACCGCTTGGTCGGTGGACAAAGCTTGCGGTAGGGTTTTGGCCGATTTGGGTGCGCGTAAGCCTATCACTGGGTTTTGTTGGTAGCCTTGCTGGTGGACTAAATAAGCAAAATAGCCACGCCATGCCGACAGTGCGCGGGCGATGCTTTTGCCGCTTAGGCCGCGGCTGTGTAAGGTCGCGATAAAGCGCCTAATTTGCCCACTTTGCACTTGCGCCAGCTCGGTGTCGCCAAGCAAAGACGCCAGCAATTGGATGTCTCTGGCATAATTTTTGAGGGTGAGCGCACTGAGGCCGCGCTCAAAAGTCAGGTGTTGCAGGTAGTCTTTAAGGTGGTGCACGGGCAGCTGAGCGACTCGCTAGAGATGAGCGGCAACCGCTGCACTGACCAAATCGCCTATGCGTTGTAAATACATGGAGCCCATGTCGGCTTTAAAGCGAGCTGGGTCTTCTGTACCCAGTATGAGCACGCCGTAAACCTGTTTTTTATCGCTAAGCGGGATAAAAGCGAAAGACTGTAAGGGTGCTGGCACTAAGCCGTCGGCCGACGCTGGTTTTTCACCGCAATGGGGTAGGCTTAACGCGCTGACCCAGTCCTGAAATGGGCTAGACACGGCGCTGAATAATTTGTCTTGGGCTAGCGATGGGTCGCTAGGCGCTTGCCAAATCAAAAGCTGGCTGTGTGACACGGCAAAGATGTCCTGCATGCTTTGCGCCAGCAGATTGCTGAGGCCGTCTAGGCTAGTGCTGGCAAGCAGCTGAACGCTAAATTGATGGACATGCCCACTGATTTTGTCATTTTGTTCAGCAAAGGCGATCAGCTGCGCCATGTTGTTTTCCATGGCCCGTATTTTGTCGCGTTGGGCTAATTGTTGGCGTTCGGTCAGTGAAATGGTGCCGTTGCCGTGTGGGCTGGGTAGAAAAATTTCCGTGAGTAAATGCGCCTGTTGCTCAAAAAAGTGCGGGTGCTTACGCAAATACGCGCCCACTTGCTCGGCGTAAAGTTGGTCTTCTTGATTTTGTTGCATGGTAATCCTTGAGTAGCGCTAATGGGCTTTCGTCACTTTAGCTTATGGTGATGCTGCCGGTAAATACGGTCACGGCCGGGCCCGTCATCATGACAGGCGCATCCCCGCCTTGCCAGGCAATGGACAGTTCGCCGCCGCGTGCACTTACTTTGACTGGCGAGCTTAATCGACCTAATTGGATGCCGGCGACGACGGCGGCACAGGCGCCAGTGCCGCAGGCCAGGGTTTCTCCGCTGCCACGTTCAAACACGCGTAATTTAATGTGCTGAGCATGGATGATCTGCATGAAGCCGGCATTCACGCGTTGAGGAAAACGCGGATGCCGTTCAATTTGCTGACCCAATGGCACTACCGGCGCCATGTCGACGTCGTCAACTATTTGTACGGCATGCGGGTTGCCCATGGACACGGCGGCTATTTGCAGCACTTGCTCGCCCACCTGTAGGGCGTAACTGGGCGCTTGGGCATCGGCGATAAAAGGGAGGTCGCGCGGGGCGAATTTAGGTGCACCCATGTTGACCGTCACCAGGCCATTTTCTTCTAATTGGGGGCGGATGATGCCGCTCGCCGTTTCTACCGTGATGGCTTTTTTATCGCTTAAGCCTTGCTCGACCACGAAACGCACAAAGCAACGCGCGCCATTGCCGCACTGGGCGACTTCGCTGCCGTCGGCATTAAAAATGCGGTATTTAAAATCAGCGATGCTGGACGATTCAACCAGTAGCAGTTGATCGAAGCCCACTCCCAATTGGCGGTGCGCTAAACGTTGGATGAGCTCAGGCGTGAGATGGACTGTTTGATGGATAGCATCAATCACCATGAAGTCATTGCCGGCGCCCTGCATTTTGCTGAATTTTAATTGGGTGGATAGCGGGTTCATAAGCCTTATTATAAATTGATAGTTAAGCAAGACCGTTTTTTATTGCAATATTTTAGTCTTATTATTCAATACTTAGGTAGAATGCTAACTCGGTAACTGACCTGATTGTCATGCTTTAGCCTTTAGTATGATGACCATTTCATTTTTTTATAGATTACTTTTCAAGGCGCACACATGAACGAATATCTTTTTACTTCAGAATCCGTTTCTGAAGGTCACCCAGACAAACTCGCAGACCAAGTATCAGACAGTATTTTAGACGCGATTCTAGCGCAAGACCCGACAGCACGGGTGGCCGCAGAAACCTTAGCCAATACCGGCTTAATTGTGTTGGCCGGTGAAATTACCACCACGGCTAACGTTGATTACATTAAAGTCGCGCGTGAGACCATTAAACGCATAGGTTACGACAACACCGATTACGGCATAGACTACAAAGGCTGTGCGGTATTGGTGGCTTACGACAAACAATCGCCTGACATTGCCCAAGGGGTGGATGGCGCGCACGATGACCCACTGGACCAAGGGGCCGGCGATCAAGGTTTGATGTTTGGCTACGCTTGCGATGAAACCCCGCAATTGATGCCTTTGCCCATTTGGATGTCGCACCGCATCATGGAACGCCAAGCGCAGTTGCGTAAAGATGGCCGCCTGCCTTGGTTGCGTCCGGATGCTAAATCGCAAGTCACCATCAAATACCAAGATGGCAAAGCCAGCGCCATTGACACCGTGGTGGTGTCAACCCAGCACGCACCAGAGATGGAATTAAAAGACATACGCGAAGCGGTGATAGAAGAAATCATCAAACCCACCTTGCCTAAAGAGCTGATTAAAGGCGACATTAAGTTTTTGGTGAATCCTACTGGCCGTTTTGTTATTGGTGGCCCACAAGGCGACTGTGGTTTAACCGGTCGTAAAATCATCGTCGATACCTACGGTGGCGCCGCGCCTCATGGCGGCGGGGCGTTCTCCGGCAAAGACCCATCCAAAGTAGACCGTTCAGCGGCCTACGCTGGCCGTTATGTGGCTAAGAACATAGTCGCGGCCGGCCTGGCTTCACGTTGCTTGGTGCAAATCTCTTACGCGATAGGCGTGGCGCAACCGACCTCCATCATGGTTGAGACTTACGGCACCGGCAAGGTATCCAACGAGGTGCTGACGGCATTGGTGCGCGAACACTTTGATTTGCGCCCTAAAGGCATAGTGAAGATGCTGGATTTACTGCGTCCTATCTATACTAAGACTGCCGCTTACGGACACTTTGGCCGTGACGAACCCGAGTTCACTTGGGAAGCCATCGACAAAGCGGCGGCATTAAAAGCCTCGATTTAGATGGGTCGTTTTGCTGGTTTAAACAATCGGCCGTGACGCAGTGTATTACTGCTCACGGCCGTTTTTTATGGCTAAGACAGCAGGCTAAAATGCCGCGGCTTGGATTGCTTAAAGAAATCAAGTATAATCGCCACCATTCCGAGGAGCGTTGCGAGAGTTCTTCTCCCAGGCTCGGAATAGCTTAAACGACGCTCACCTTATTAACCGTGCCGGGCACGGGATACGGGTGAGACAAGCGAACCGCCTCTCAAGTAACATCCCCCATCCCTCCGGTCACATATTCAAGGAAATTGAACATGAATGCTGTGACTGCTGATAATGAAAATACAGTAAAAGACTACGTGATTGCCGATATCGGCTTGGCCGCTTTTGGCCGTAAAGAAATTGCCATTGCCGAAACCGAAATGCCAGGCTTGATGGCTATCCGCGAAGAGTTTGCCCTAATCCAACCGCTCAAAGGCGCGCGCATTACCGGTAGCTTGCACATGACCATACAAACCGCCGTGCTCATAGAAACGCTAAAAGACTTAGGCGCAGACGTGCGCTGGGCGTCGTGCAATATTTATTCTACCCAAGACCATGCGGCGGCGGCGATTGCGGCTGGCGGTACACCGGTATTTGCCATTAAAGGCGAAACCTTGGTCGAGTATTGGGATTACACCCACCGTATTTTCGAGTGGGCTGACGGCGGCTACAGCAACATGATATTGGACGACGGTGGCGACGCGACCTTGCTCTTGCATTTAGGCACGCGCGCTGAAAAAGATTTAAGCTTGGTAGCCCACCCCACTTCAGAAGAAGAAGTGTGCTTGTTTGATGCCATTAAAGCCAAATTAAAAGTCGATCCAACTTGGTATTCTGTGCGTTTGGCTAAAATCATAGGCGTGACCGAAGAAACCACCACCGGTGTGCACCGTTTGTATCAAATGCACAAAGAAGGCAAACTGACTTTCCCGGCGATTAACGTCAATGACTCGGTGACCAAATCGAAATTCGATAATTTGTACGGTTGCCGTGAATCTTTGGTGGATGCCATTAAGCGCGCCACCGATGTCATGGTGGCGGGTAAGGTGGCGGTAGTGGCCGGTTACGGCGACGTGGGTAAAGGTTCCGCACAAGCGTTACGTGCCTTGTCTGCGCAAGTTTGGGTAACCGAGATAGACCCCATTTGTGCCTTGCAAGCGGCCATGGAAGGCTACCGTGTGGTGACCATGGATTACGCGGCGGAACACGCCGATATTTTTGTTACGGCGACCGGCAATTACCACGTGATTACCCATGAGCACATGGCTAAAATGAAAGATCAGGCCATCGTTTGTAACATTGGCCATTTTGATAACGAGATCGACGTGGCCTCACTGGAAAAATACCAATGGGATGAAATTAAACCGCAAGTGGACCACGTGATTTTCCCGGACGGTAAAAAAATTATTCTGTTGGCAAAAGGCCGTCTGGTCAATTTAGGTTGTGGTACCGGTCATCCGAGCTACGTCATGAGTTCTAGCTTTGCTAACCAAACCATTGCACAAATTGAATTATTTACGCAAACTGCTAACTACCCGGTGGGTGTGTATACCTTGCCTAAGCACTTGGACGAAAAGGTGGCGATTTTGCAATTACGTAAACTCAATGCGCAACTGTCGACCTTAACTGATCAACAAGCGGCCTACATAGGCGTGCAAAAGCAAGGCCCGTACAAACCGGATACGTATCGCTATTAGAAGCCACGGCCGGTTTACCGGCCAGTGGCTTGTTATCAGTTTGTTCTGATGAGTCCGTGGGAGGAGGGTTGCATGAGATTATTATTAGGATGGCTATTGAATGCCTTGGCGCTGTTAACCGTGGCCTACTATGTACCTAACATTCATGTGGCCGATTTTTCTACGGCTTTGCTGGCCGCTCTGGTCATAGGCTTGGTCAATATGATGATTAGGCCTATTTTGTTGCTATTAACCTTACCGATTACCCTGCTGACATTTGGCCTGTTTTTGTTGGTCATTAACGGCTGCTTATTTTATGCGGTAGGCTATGTCTTGCCGGGTTTTGAAGTGCAAACTTTCAGCGCGAGTGTATTGGGCGCCTTGCTTTACAGCGTGCTGGCTTGGTTATTGGCCGCCCTTATTATTGAAGATAAAAAAGGCAATTAGAATGAACAGCACCGCATACAGCTTTGAGTTTTTCCCGCCTAAAACAGCAGAAGGCGTGGCGACGCTGCGCGAAACGCGCGCAGAATTGGCTAAATTCAAGCCGGAGTTCTTTTCGGTGACCTTTGGTGCGGGTGGATCTACCCGTGACAGAACCATGGAAACCGTATTGGAAATTCAGCAGGAAGGGTTTCAAGCGGCGCCGCATATTTCCTGTATTTCTTCGAGCAAAGAAGAAATACGCGCTTTATTGCACGCTTACCAAGCGCAGGGCATTAACCGTTTGGTGGCCTTGCGGGGCGACGTGCCTTCAGGCGAAGTGAGTTCAGGTGATTTTCGCTACGCGGCGGAATTGGTGGCGTTTATACGCGCTGAAACAGGGCAGCATTTTCACATAGAAGTGGCGGCTTACCCAGAGTTTCACCCGGAAGCTAAAACCCCAGAGGCGGATTTATTGAATTTGCGGCGTAAGGTGGATGCCGGGGCCAATTCGGCCATTACCCAATATTTTTATAATGCCGATGCCTATTTCCGCTTTATCGATCAGTGTGCGGCGGCGGGCATTAACGTGCCTATCGTGCCTGGCATCATGCCGATATACAACATCACCCAATTGGCGCGCTTTTCAACCGTGTGTGGCGCGGAGATTCCCAGATGGTTAAAACTGAGGTTGGAAGAATACGGCGATGACATGGCTTCTTTACGCGCGTTTGGTATCGATGTCGTGACGGATTTGTGCGAAACCTTGCGTGTGTTTGGCGCACCGGGTTTGCATTTTTATACCTTGAATCGTGCCGGCGTGATTGCCAACATCATAGGCAATTTGCCCGACTAAAACAGCGTTCAGGCGCTATCTTTAAGCAGGGCATTTATCTAAATGGGTTATGTATCAACAAGCCATCAATTTCCATGCCATCTTGCATATCCTCCGAAAGTAAATGCTGAGCGCCAGCAAGCAATGCGGCTGCGCAAATGTGTGCATCGTAAAATGGTAATTGGTATTGCTTGCAAATTTGCACGGCAAGTTCGTGAGTGGCTTCGGTAAGTGGCACAACAGCAACACAGGCTTTTATTGCCATTAGAACTGCGTCAATCTCATCCCACTCCATTTTCAACTTACGTCGGCAAACAGAAACCACTTCGTTTAGCACCTGTACACTGATCGTTCCGCCAGCTTCGAGTATGGCTTCTGCTTTATCCGCTTTGGTGTGGTCGCTAGACAGCAAATATAAAATTACATTGCTATCAATAAATGGTTTGCTCAACTTTCGCCCTCTCTCGCATTGACTTCTAGGCGGTCAAAATAAAAGTCGGCGGGCAATCGACCTCGCAGGCTATGTAAACGCATCAACAACTCTTTTATCTTGGGTTGTTTAGCGACTTCCAAGTGCCTTTCGCCTACCACGTGCAGGTTAATTTCTTCACCTTCTTTTAAATTAAGCGCATGAACCACACTGGCAGGAAGCCTTACGGCTAGTGAATTACCCCATTTTGCGACTTGCATAATATTTCTCCAAACCTTTAAAGGATATACATTTAATTTTAGTATATCATTAAATCGGTAGTGTCCTAAAGTGATATGCCCAAAGGCGGCCGTTATTTGATTACACAAGCCGTTGGTATTGTCCGCCAGCCAAGCTGCTGATGCGTCCTTCCAATTCCAATAGCATGAGCGTGGCGGTCAGTTCGCTGACCGACAGCCCACTTAGCTGCACTAAATTTTCCAGTGAGATGGCATCAAAGCCCATGAGTTCTAACAGGCTCTGGTGTTGGCTGCCCGCTTGCGCATCTGCACTGGCGAGTTGCTCGGGTAGGGCTTTTTTTAAATTTAATTCTTCGACGATGTCTTGCAAGTTGTCGACCAATTTAGCCCCTTGTTTAATCAACTGATGGCAACCTTTAGCCAGTGGGGAATGGATGGAACCGGGGATGGCAAACACCTCGCGGCCTTGTTCTGCGCATAAGCGTGCGGTGATTTGTGAGCCACTTTGCAGGTTGGCTTCGACCACCAAGCAGCCCAAGCTTAAGCCGCTAATAATGCGATTGCGCCTAGGAAAATTTTGCGGTTTGGATACGGTGCCCAAGGAAAATTCAGAAACAATCAAGCCTTGTTGGGCAATTTGATGGGCTAAATCACGGTGTTGGGCCGGGTAGACCTTGTCTAAGCCGGTGCCGACTACGGCTAGGGTAGCGCTCTGGGCTTTGAGTGCACCGCGATGGGCCGCACCGTCTATGCCTAAGGCTAAGCCGCTGACTATGCATAAACCGTACTCGGCTAGGCCTTGAGCAAAAGCCTCGGCATTTTTTTCGCCCTGTACCGAGGCGTTGCGGCTACCAACGATGGCAAAGCTAGGCGTGTTCAGTAAAGCCAAGCGGCCTTTTGCATAAAGTAGCGGCGGTGGATCGGTAATTTGCAACAACGCTTGCGGGTAGTCGCGGTCGGCCAGTGTGACTACATGGTTGTTGGCTTGTGACAGCCAGTCCAGCGTGTCTTGTAAGCTTTCCTGACCCACCCCCTTGATGATTTCGTGGGCGATTTTTTCAGACACCACGGCCCGTAATTCTTTGAATTTTCTGCGGTAGATTTCGTCTGGACTGCCAAAGGCTTTAAGCAGTTGGTAAAATGTTTGGCAACCCAATCCTGGAATGTTGGCCAAGCTAAGCCACTGCGATTTTTCCAGCAAGTCGGCATGGTCATTTACGGGCATAGCCTATTCCTCTATTGCGGGCTAAGGACGCGGTCCAGTTTGTTGACGGGTTCACTGGCCTGCATGATGAGCGCATAAGATACGCGCTCAAACACACGGAATACCATTAATAAGCCTATGCGTTCGTCAGGCAGTTGGATGGGCTGGGCGGTTTTGTCGGCGGCCGGGTTTTTTATTGAGCGACCAGCCCTATGGATGGCCAGCACATGGCCTGGCTCCAGCCCCGCATGGGCGCCACGGTTGATGGCGACGACGCTGAGCGGGCCGGCTTCCGCCACACCGCTATACATGCTGATAATGCGCCCAGTGACGGCCGAGTCAGGGGCGTGCGGGACGAAGTGGCTAGGGATGGGTTCGGGTTTATGTGCCAGTAATTTATCCCCGACAAAAATTTCCTCCTTGGCCATGCTGATTTCAGCGCTGGCCGGTGCGCCGTATAGGCTGACGACGGCATCCCCCAGATAGCGTGCTTCTTGGCCTAATATTTCTTTGCTGTCTGGGTCAATTAAGCTGCCAGTAGCACGGTAGATGTGCCAATTGGGGCCATGCTCTGCGCCCATTTTGTCTAGGTAGATGCGTGTGCCTGTGCTCAATATCACCCTATCATCTTGCGCGGCCAGTATGCTGGCGGCCTGGCTTAATGGGTCTTTTTCCAGGATCAAGGCCAGGTTTAAAAATGGCGCAATGGCATGTAACGCGATGCTGGGGATGGCAGTATTTTCTAAACTTTCTTCTATCACGCCGGCTTGCAAGGTGAGTTCTTGCTGCAGTAATTTTAATTGTGGGCTGCCGCTAGACTGGTCCAGCCAGACCACATTGCCTGGGTAAATTAAATGCGGATTTTTTATTTCTTGGCGATTCAGTTGCCAAAGCTTGGGCCACTGCCAAGGGTCTTTTAGGAATTGACTGGCAATGCCCCATAAGGTGTCGCCTTTCACCACGACATGGCGCTCCGGGTGCTGGCTATTGAGGACAATTTCATCGGCCAGGGCGGTTAAGCTTATGCAACAAAACAGCAGCAGCGTTATAATGTGGCGGAACATACCGATCCTTGCGTGAAAATCGTGTAATGCAGTATACGATTAAATGGCCGCGATAAACTGCATGGCGCGCTTAAATTTATCATTTAGTGGCCTTTGCACGAATCAACTTTAGGCACACACGGTAGCGTTTTTTTATTCAACAAAGAGTTTTTATGGCAATTTTAGACATACTTAATTACCCCGATCCGCGACTGCATACGGTGGCGCAACCTGTCAAAGAGGTGAATGCGGCCATACAGCGTTTGATCGATGACATGGCTGAAACCATGTACGACGCCCCCGGTATAGGCTTGGCCGCGACCCAGGTGAATCAGCATGTGCAACTGATTTTAATCGACATCAGTGAAAGTAAAGATCATTTGCAAGTATTGATTAACCCTAAAATAGTTGAAAAAAGCGGTGAGCAAGATTACGAAGAAGGTTGTTTATCGGTGCCCGGGGTGTACGACACGGTCAGGCGCGCGGACAAGGTGACGGTAGAGGCCCTGGGGCGAGATGGTAAGCCGTTTAGCTTAAAGGCAGAAGGCTTGCTCAGTGTTTGCATACAACATGAAATGGACCATCTTTTAGGCAAGGTGTTTGTGGAGTATTTATCCCCTTTAAAACGCAATCGCATTAAAAATAAAATGCTCAAACAACGGCGTGATCGCTAATTTTTACTGGCCTCAAATCCCCTTCTATGAAAATCATTTTTGCTGGCACCCCTGAGTTTGCCGTACCTGCTTTGGCCGCTTTAATCGCTGCCGGCCATGAGATTGTTATGGTCTTAACCCAGCCGGATAGACCAGCAGGGCGTGGCATGAAACTCAAAGCCAGTCCGGTCAAGCTGCTGGCCGAACAACATGGCTTGACGGTGTTTCAGCCCGCTAGCCTCAAAGACCCGCTGGCGCAAGCACGCATTGCTGACACGCAAGCCGATGCCATGATAGTGGCGGCCTATGGCTTGATTATCCCAGACGCCACCTTGCATGCCACGCGTTTTGGCTGCTATAACATCCATGCTTCTTTGTTGCCACGTTGGCGAGGGGCTGCGCCCATACACCGTTCGCTGCTGGCCGGCGACCAGACAACAGGCGTGACCATCATGGAAGTGGTGGCGGCCTTAGATGCCGGGGCCATGGTCAGTCGTGGCGTGCTGCCTATTACGGCCACGGATACCACGCAAAGCTTACACGACGCCTTAAGCCATTTAGGCGCACGCTTGATGGTGGAGGCCATGGCCAGTTTAGAAAAAAATGGCATCTTAGCTGCCAGCCCGCAAGACGAAGCCTTGGTGACCTACGCGCATAAATTGGATAAAGCCGAAGCCGCCATCGATTGGCATCAATCCGCGCTGGCGATTTCACGCCAAGTGCGGGCGTTTAATCCATTTCCGGTCGCGCAAAGCCAATTAAAAGGACAAGTCTGTCGGATTTGGATGGCGCTGGCCGAAGCCGGTCAAGCCGCGCCAGGTGAGATCGTGGCTGTGCAAGATGGCATTACCGTTGGCTGTGGTGAGGGTTTATTGCGCATTACCGAGTTGCAAGCGCCGGGGGGCAAACGCTTGCCTGCACAAGCGTTTGTGCAAGGCCATAATTTACAGGCTGGCGATTGCTTTACTGCGCTTATGCCGAACATAACATCCTCACCACACTAAACGAGACCGCATGTACCTATCCCAACAAATTGCCGCCCATGCGGTGAATCAAGTGCTGTTAGGTCGCAATTTAACCTTGGCCTTGCCGACGGCCCTAGCCGCCTTTCCTCAGGCGACCCCACAGCAGCGCGGTGCCGCTCAGGATTTAAGTTATGGCACTTTGCGTTTTTACGGGGAAGTTGATGCTTACCTAGTGCAGTTGTTAGCCAAGCCCCTAAGCGATGACCGCATTCATTCGATTTTATTGGTGGCCCTCTACCAATTGCTGCACGATAAAGCCGATGCGTTTACCGTGGTGAATCAAGCGGTGCAAGCGGTGAGTTTGCTCAAAAGGCCAGCTGCTAAAGCCTGGGCTAAGGGGCTGGTGAATGCCATATTGCGCAATTTCTTGCGGCAAAAAGAGACGCTGGCGAGCAGCTTGGCGAATAATGAGATGGCCACTTACTCCTACCCACAATGGTGGATTAATAAATTGAAGCGGCAATACCCATTGCACTGGCAGGGCATGTTGCTCACCGGCAATACGCACCCACCCATGACTTTGCGCGTCAATCGCAAAAAAATCAGCCTGGCGGATTATCAGCAGTTATTGGCGCGGCAGGACATAGCAGCGACCTGTTTGGCTGGGCAGGCACTGGTGTTAAGTAAGCCGGTGGCAGTTGAAAAAATTCCTGGTTTTAGCGATGGCGTGGTGTCTGTGCAAGATTATGGGGCGCAACTGGCCGCGCCCTTGCTCGACCTCAAACCCGGCTTGCGGGTGTTGGATGCCTGTTGCGCCCCCGGCGGTAAAACCGGCCATATTTTAGAGCTGGGTTGTACGGATTTGACCGCCTTGGATGCTGATCCTAGTCGTTTATTAAGAGTGCAAAGCAATCTGGCTAGGTTGCAATTGCCAGCGCAGGTGATAGCGGGCGATGCCGCATCAAGCGATTGGTGGGACGGTGTGCCTTTTGATAGGATTTTAGCCGATGTGCCTTGCACCGCTTCGGGCATAGTGCGGCGCCATGTGGATATTAAATGGCTGCGGCGCGAAGCTGATGTGGCATCTTTTGTGGCGCAACAAGCTAGAATTCTGCCTAATTTATGGCGGATGTTGGCAAAGGGTGGTAAATTGCTTTATGTAAGCTGTTCTGTTTTTAATGAAGAAAATCAAGGGCAAGTGGATACATTTTTACAAAATAATGCGGATGCAACGCAGTTGGCTGTGGACAGCATAGCGGGCGCAGATAAGCTGACACAGCTTAATGGCCAGCTTATTCCTTCTGTCGCGCACGATGGATTTTTCTATGCTTTGTTACAGAAAAACTAAGCCACTACTGCTCATTATTTTTTTGACTTGGTTTTCCACCTTGGTGCTGGCGGCGAACAGCAGCATGCTGGTTAAAAGTGCGGAATTAAAAGCACAAGATGATGGCTACGTGCTCAACGCGGATGTCGACATCAAATTTAGCCCCGCCATAGAAGATGCCATCAGCAAAGGCTTTGAGCTTAATTTCATTATTGAATTTCAATTGGCCCAGCCCAGGAAATATTGGTTTGATGATGAAATCGTCACCGTTATCCAGCCGGTCACCTTAAGTTACCACGCGCTTTCCCGGCAATTTTTGCTGATGCGCGGCGAGCAACAAAAAACCTTTGTCCGCTTGGACGAAGCCATCGATGATTTATCCAGCATCAGCGATTTAAAAGTGTTAGCCAAATCGCAAGTGGAAAAAGGCGAGCCGTATAAGGCGGCTTTTTTGATGCGCTTAGACGCTAAAAAGTTACCCAAAAGCCTGCGGGGCGAGGGCTTAGTCTCAGACGAGTGGGCCTTAAGCTCGCAGCGTTTTGAATGGCTACCCACTTTATTCAAATGAAGCGCCTGTTGAGATGAAGTTCATTGTTTTACTTAGCGCCAGTTTAGGTGCCTTCTTACTTTACTTGCTGTCCAATGCAAGTGCCAATACCGCTGCCTCTGGCGAGTACTATTCTTTGTTGGTTGCGCTGAACGTCTTGTTGGCTACCTTTCTTATCGGCGTGATCGTTTATCAAATTTGGCGTTTATACAGGCAAATTCGTAGCGGCGTGGTTGGCAGTCGCTTCACCCGTCGATTGTTAGTCAGCTTTGCCATGATGGCCCTTATTCCAGGCTTAATCGTTTATTTGGTGTCGGTTAATTTCTTAACACGGTCCATTGAATCTTGGTTTAACCTGAAAGTGGAAGCCGCCCTAGAAGGGGGGCTTAATTTAGGCCGCACCGCTTTGGATATCATGTTGCTGGATGTCAAAGAAAAAGGCGAAAACATGGCCAGCACATTGGCTTTTCAGCCGGCTAATAGTCGCTCTATCTTGAACGATTTGCGCGAAAAAAGTGGTGTTAAAGACGTGACTTTATTGACCGTGCAAGGCCGAATTCTGGAGGTGTCTAATAGCGACGCGACCACTATTTTGCCCGAATTGCCCAGCGTCGCGCAGCTCAGACAGGCACGCTTACGCGTCATAGGCAGCATAGAGCCGATTGCTAACAAAGGCTTGTACTTGCGGGTGTTGGTGCCGGTCAATGGTCAGGACTTAGCCGGTGAAACGCGCATATTGCAATTGTTGCAACCGGTGCCCAAGGCCTTGGCCAAAACCGCTGAGGCAGTGCAAGACGTCTATCAGGATTACCAACAATTGTCGTATAGCAGAACCTCCTTAAGAGAGGTGTTTGCCCTGACCTTAACGCTGGTCATGATGTTGGCTATGCTGGGTGCGGTGGCGGTGGCTTTTGTCTTGAGTCGTAAGTTGTCGGCGCCGCTGACGGTCTTGGCAGAAGGCACAAAAGCCATTGCCAGTGGCGATTACAGCAGCGTACTGCCGTCCCATGGTAAAGATGAGCTGGGGGTATTGGTGCAATCGTTTAATAGCATGACGCAGCAGTTGGATGATGCGACTAAGGCGGCGGAAAGAAATCGTGCGCGGCTGGAGGCGGCGCGCGGGTACTTAGAAACCATCTTGGCGCACTTGTCCTCTGGGGTCATCGCCTTAAATAAACGTGGCGAATTACGTACGTTTAATGAAGCCGCCATCAATATATTGGCCACCCAATTAGAGCATTGCGTGGGCTTGACCGTGGAGCAGATAATAGCCCAGCAACCGCGCTTAGAAAGTTTCTTTCTGGCAATCTCCATGCACAATCAGCATGCGGAGGGCAAGGCGCCTGCCATCGAAACGCCCGCACACGAGCTGGTCACGCAAATCGAACTGGTGACTGGGCAAGGCAAGCAAATTTTAACCTTACGCGGTACGCGCTTGCCTGACGGCGGCTATGTGGCGGTGTTTGACGACGCCACCAGCATGATACAGGCGCAGCGTGATGCCGCTTGGGGCGAGGTGGCTAGACGCTTAGCGCATGAAATTAAAAATCCATTGACGCCTATACAACTGTCGGCCGAACGCATGGCACATAAATTGATGGATAAATTGGATGCCAGCGATGGGCAAATGTTAAAACGCTCCACCGCCACCATAGTCAATCAAGTCGACGCGCTCAAAAGAATGGTGAATGAATTCAGTGAGTATGCCCGTTCGCCTGCGCCGCAGTTGCAGGCTTTGGATCTGAATAAGCTCATACAAGAAGTGCTGTCATTTTACGATTTGCCGGCGAATAAACTGATTTTTTCTTTAGAAAAACAGGCGACGATGATTAAGGGTGACAGCACCATGTTGCGCCAAGTGATGCATAATTTATTGCAAAATGCCCAGGATGCACTGGTCGATCAGGCCGATGCGCTGATAGAGGTGCAGACAAAATCCATGGGTGCCATGTTGGTGTTAACGGTGGCGGATAACGGGGCTGGCTTCCCGGCAGAAATGTTGGCGCATGCTTTTGAGCCTTACATGACGACCAAATCGCACGGCACCGGTTTGGGTTTGGCCATCGTTAAGAAGATCATAGAAGAGCACAAAGGCAGCATTAAAATTGAAAACCTAAACGACGCAACGGCCGCCCATAAGTCATCGGCCAAGGCACACGGGGCGCTGGTGACCATCAGCATCCCGCTATTGGCGTGATGCGATTGGTCGCGAGAACGATACAGAGAATGGCTATCCTACAATTGAGAATGTAAAAGACAACAAGCATGGCAACAAAACATATATTAGTGGTTGATGACGAAATAGGCATACGCGAATTGTTGCGGGATATCTTGCAAGACGAAGGTTATCACGTGCAGTTGGCAGAAAATGCCGCAGCGGCTCGGGCGGCGAGGTTACACGAACGGCCGGATTTGGTGTTGTTGGATATTTGGATGCCCGATTGCGATGGCATTACCTTACTTAAAGAGTGGGTGAACAGTAGTTTGCTGACCATGCCGGTGGTGATGATGTCAGGTCACGGCACGATAGATACGGCGGTTGAAGCGACGCGCATAGGGGCGTTTGATTTCTTAGAAAAACCCATTGCCCTGCAAAAATTATTAAAAACGGTCACGACCGCCTTGAAGCACGGCGAGCAACTGCCTAAATCGGCCATGAATCTAGCCAGCCTAGGTAAAAGCCCGATAGTCACCGCCCTTAAAGATAGGTTGGATAAAATTGCGTTAAGCCCCAATCCTGCGCCGATTTTATTAATTGGCGCCAAAGGCAGCGGTGCCGAACTGTGCGCGCGTTATTTGCAAGAAGTAGGCAGCCCTTGGTTGGCCTTAAGCGAATACGGTCGTTTGGCCAGTGAGCCCTTGAAAATTTTAGAGGGCTTGCGTGGCGGCGTGTTATTCCTGGCCGAGCTTGGTGAGCTTAATAAAGCCGAACAAAAGGGCTTGTTATTGCTGATTGCCAAGTCGGACAAATACCGTGTGCGTGTGGTCTGCGCCACCAGCGAAAACCTGCCCAGGTTACAGGCCGAGGGCTTGTTTGATTATAATTTGTACCAAACTTTGGCGGCGGTGTCGCTCAGCATGCCGGCTTTGGATGAGCACAAAGAAGACATTCCCGATTTGGTGGGGGCCATTACCCATTTGCAATTGGAATTGGCCGGTTTGGAATACCGAGAGTTCGATGTGGCGGCTTTAAATGCCTTACGTAATGCCGATTGGCCTGGGGATTTAGCGCAATTGGATGCGGTCATCCGCAATTTATTGCAAACCAGTTTGGGCGAAAAAGTGGGCCTAGAAGACGTGACGCGGGTCTTGCATCAATTTGATGATAGGCAAGCCACGGCCACGGCAGAATTAACCGTGGCGGTGCAGATGAGCAGTGAGCAATCGGTTAGCTTAAGCTTGGACAGTGATTTGCTTGACCAACCCCTGCGTGAGGCGCGCGATGCTTTTGAACGCCGTTACTTTGAGCACCATATCAAACTGGTGGCGCACAATATGAGCAAATTGGCCGATATTGCTGGTTTGGAGCGCACCCATTTATACCGCAAGCTGAAGCAACTGGGGATTAAGATTAAGGCTTAGGCGCGGTGGGCGATTTCCACTAGCACCGGCGTGTGATCAGACGGCCTTTCTAATTTGCGCGGGGCTTTATCTATATGCGCCGCCAAGCATTTTTCTTTTAGGGCATCGCTGACTAAAATATGGTCTATGCGCATGCCTAAGTTGCGCCTAAACCCCAGCATGCGGTAATCCCACCAACTGTAGCTTTTATCGGCTTGTTCAAACAACCTAAAACTATCGTGCAAACCCAATTGCAGCAGCTCTTGAAAGGCCGCCCGTTCGGCTGGGCTGACTAAAATCTGGCCTAGCCAAGCGGCTGGGTCATGGCAATCTCTGTCTTCCGGGGCAATGTTGTAGTCGCCCAGTAATAGCAATTCTGGGTAACGGACTAATTCGCTTTTAAGCCAGTTGTTGAGTGCCCCCAGCCAGCGCAGTTTGTATTGGTATTTATCCGAATCGACCGCTTGGCCATTCGGTATATAGGCACACACCACTCGCATGCCGTGAATGTCGGCCGCAATCACCCGTTGCTGATCATCCTCAAATTGCGGTATGTTGTGTTGTATATTGGACAGCGGATGACGGCTCAATATGGCCACGCCATTATAGGTTTTTTGGCCTATGTGGGCGGCTTGATAACCGATCGCCTGCAATTGGGCATAAGGAAATTTTTGGTCTTCTTGTTTGGTTTCTTGCAAGCACAATACATCCGGTTGATTGGCGGCTAGCCAATCCAAGACATGCGGCAGTCTGACGTTTAAAGAGTTGACATTCCAGGTAGCGAATTTCATGACGCCGTTAGTTCATGCCATTATGGCGCAGCAAGGCGTCGATATTCGGCGCACGACCGCGAAACGCTGTGAAAGAATCCAAGGCTGGCCTTGCGCCGCCTTGCGCCAAAATTTCTTGCCAATAGCGTTGGCCGGTTTCTGGGCAAAGCACGCCATTTTCTTCAAACATACTGTAGGCATCGGCCGATAACACTTCTGCCCATTTGTAGCTGTAATAGCCGGCCGCATAGCCGCCAGAAAAGATGTGGGTAAAATTATTAGGAAAGCGATTCCACTCGGGAGGCCGCACCACCGCGACTTCATCACGCACTTGGGCGATGAGATCCAAGGCGCTTTGATTGCCGTGTGGATCAAAAGCCCCGTGCAGGCGGATGTCAAATAAGGAAAACTCGATTTGGCGCATGGTTTGCATGCCGGCTTGAAAGTTTTTGGCGGCCACCATTTTGTCGAATAAGGCGCGTGGTAATTGTGCGCCACTGTCGACGTGAGCGGTCATGTGGCGCAGCACTTCCCATTCCCAGCAGAAGTTTTCCATGAACTGGCTGGGCAATTCAACCGCATCCCATTCCACGCCCTTGATACCAGACACGCTGTAATCGTCCACTTTGGTTAGCATGTGGTGTAAGCCATGGCCAAATTCATGGAACATGGTCAAGACTTCATCGTGGGTAAATAAAGCCGGTTTGTCGCCCACTGGCGCGGAGAAGTTGCAGGTTAAAAAGGCCACCGGCGTGGTGACTTGGCCGAGTGCTTTACGTCGGGTGATGGCTTCGTCCATCCAGGCCCCGCCACGTTTGTTATTGCGCGCATACAAGTCCAGATAAAACTGGCCTATCAATTGCCCCTGCCCATCGTTGATGTCGTAAAAGCTGGCAGTGTCATGCCAAACCGAGGCTTGCGATTTGACCACTTTGACCGCAAACAGGCTTTCAACCACCTTGAACAAACCGCTTAACACCTTATCTTCAGGAAAATACTGTTTGACTTCTAGGTCTGAGAAAGCGTATTTCTCTTCGCGTAATTTTTCTGAGGCGTAGGCAATATCCCAGGCTTGCATGTCGGCTATGCCGAGTTTTTTTGCGTAGGCTTCAAGCTCTTGTTTGTCTTTTAAGGCATACGGTTTAGCTTTTTGACTCAAGGCTTGTAAAAACTCCTCAACCTGTTGCGGCGATTCGGCCATTTTGGTGGCGACCGACAGCTCGGCATAATTGGCAAAGCCGAGTAATTTCGCCGCCTCCAGTCTGAGCTTTAAAATTTGCGCAATGATGGGGGTGTTATCCCATTCTGCTTTGCCAAATTCAGACGCGCGGGTGGCATACGCGCGGTATAGCGTTTCACGCAATTCACGGTTGTCCGCGTATTGCAGCACCGGTAAGTAGGAGGGAAAGTGCAAGCTAAATTGGTGGCCGCTCTTGCCGGCGTCCGTGGCCGCGGCTTGGGCGGTGGCCAATACGTCTGCAGGGATGCCACTCAAACGACTGACATCATCCACCAACAAAGTGTAATCGTTGGTGTTATCCAAGACATTTTCTTCAAACTTGGACGACAGCTTAGACAGTTCTTCTTGTATGGCTTTGAAGCGAATTTTTTGCGCCGGGGCCAATTCGGCGCCGCCTAGTCGGAAGTCGCGCAATTCGTTTTCTATGATTTTCTGCTGGGCCGGGGTCAGGTTGGCAAAGGCTTTATCGGCGCGTAGGCTACGGAATTTGGCGTACAAGCGCTCGTCTTGGCCGAGGTCGGCATAAAAATCCGTGAGTTTGGATAAGTTGTCATTGTAGGCTGTCCGTAAGGCTGGGTTATTGACTACCGCATTCATGTGGCCCACTTGCGACCAAGCGCGGGCCAGTTTTTCTTCCATGTCCTCCAGTTTTACGGCAAAGTTATCCCAGCTGACTGGGTCCTTATTTTCGGCCAATGCGGCTATGCTGGCTCTGGCTTGGTTTAATAGATGGTCCATGGCCGGCGTCACGTGCTCTGCCTGCACTTGTTCAAACTTGGGTAAACCAGAAAAATGTAACAGGGGGTTGTGGGCTAATAATTCTTCAGACACTGCGTAATCCTTATGGGGCTTAATTTAATTTTAAATGCGCGGGGCTATTCACTTTAGCGACCAGCGGCTCTATTTTTTCTATGTCCGTTTGCGCTAAAATTTTTCTAGCATGCTCGCGCAGTTGCACGATTTGGCTGCGTAAGATTTGTTGCTTGACGCTGAGTATGTGCGATGGGTGCATGGAAAATTGACGTAAGCCCATGCCTACCAGCAACTTGGTCAATTTTATATCGCCGGCCATTTCGCCGCAGACCGACACCGATTTACCTAACTTTTCGCCGGCTTTGATGGTCATGGCGATCAATTTCAGCACCGATGGGTGCAAGGGATTGTACAGGTGTGCCACCGCGTCATCGGTGCGGTCTATGGCCAAGGTGTATTGAATTAAATCATTGGTGCCTATCGATAAAAAATCCAGCTCCTTGGCAAACGCTTCAGCATTGATGGCGGCGGCGGGAATTTCTATCATGCCGCCTAGGGCAATGTTTTCATTGAAAGCGATGTTTTGTTTACGCAAGCTTAGCTTGGCACGCTCTAATAATAATTTGCTTTGGCGCAGTTCGGATAAGTTAGACAGCATGGGGATGAGAATTTTGATCTGACCAAACTGGGAGGCGCGTAATAAGGCGCGCAATTGCGTATGGAAAATTTGTGGCTCGCTCAAGCAATAGCGTATCGCGCGTAAGCCTAAGGCTGGGTTGGCGCAGGTGACCACGCTATCCGGATTCATTTGCTTATCGGCGCCTAAATCCAAGGTGCGGATGATGACAGGTGCACCTTTCATGGCCATGGCCACGGTCTTGTAAGCTTGGAATTGCTCTTCTTCGTCCGGCATGTCACGCCTGTTCATGAATAAGAATTCTGTCCTGTACAAACCTATGCCGGCGGCGCCGGATGCGTTCACCGCCACCACGTCTTCCGGCACTTCAATGTTGGCCAATAAATCAATGGCTACGCCGTCTAAGGTCACCGCTTTGGTGGATTTAATGCGTTGCAGTTTTTGTTGCTCAAGTTCCCATTGCTCTTGACGCAATTTGTATTCGGTTAAGATGCTGGTGTCGGGGTTAACAATGACCACCCCTTGGCTGCCATCCACGATAATGAGCTCGCCGTCCCGAATTAAATCGCGCGCCCTTTGTAAGGCCACGATGGATGGAATGTTTAAGCTGCGGGCCAGTATGGCAGTATGCGAAGTGATGCCGCCGACGTCGGTAATGAAGGCGGCGAATTCATGGTGTTTAAATTGGATGGCATCGGCCGGCGAAATGTCGTGTGCGACCAAGATTAGTTTGCGCTCTTCTTTTAAGGCGCTGGTTTGTTGTTCGGTCGTGAGTTGATTGGAGTGGCCCAACAACACTTTAATGACACGCTCAACCACCTGTATGACGTCTTGTTTACGCTCACGTAAGTAGTCGTCTTCAATTTGTTCAAATTGTTCAACGATGTCGTCCATTTGCAATTTAATGGCCCACTCGGCGTTGCACAATTCATTGCGTATGATGTCTTTAGGGATTTCTGCCAGCGATTTATCTTCCAGCATCATCAGGTGGGTGCCGATAAAGGCGGCTAATTCAGCAGGCGCATTTTTACGAAAACTGCTGTTAATTTTCATTAAATCTTGCTTAACTGTGGCTATCGCGTCGCTAAAACGTTTTATCTCGGCATCGATTAAATGCGCCGGCAAGGGGTAATGCACCACTTCCAACAGGGCATTGGATACCAAGTGCGCATGGCCTATGGCGATGCCGCTGGAAACACCGACCCCGTGTAGGCAAAAACTAGTCATGCGGCAGCGCTTTCATCATTACTCACCTTCACCGAAGTAGTTGGCTATCAGTGCACTAAGTGCAGTCACCGCCTCTTGTTCATCCGCGCCATTGGCTTCCAGGGTGACCATGGAGCCTTGTGCCGCGGCCAGCATCATGACGCCCATGATGCTTTTTGCATTGACGCGCCTGTCATTGCGAGTAATCCAAACTTCACTGGCAAATTGGCTGGCCGTTTGCGTGAGTTTGGTGGAGGCGCGGGCGTGCAGTCCGAGCTTGTTGATGATTTTTACTTCTAGGCTAATCATGCTTATTTAATCCAGTTTTATCATACGGAGTGAGAAGGCGTAGCTGACAAGGCCGGGTTACGCTTCATAACGTTCACAACATTCGCGGCTAAAATGCACCACGCCTTCACGGCCACCGGTCACGGCTTTTTCGACTAGGGCCAGCAGGGATTCGTGCCTATAGGTCATGGTGCGTACTATCATGGGCATGTTCACGCCCGCCACGCCTTCCACTACCCCGGGCATGAGTAATTTGCTGACAATGTTGCAAGGTGTGGCACCGTACATATCGGACAGCACTAACACGCCATCGCCTTCATTGAGTTTGGCCACTAAGTTTTGTGCCACAGGCAGCAACTCATCTGGATCGTCTTGGTCGGTGACGGCTAGGTAGGCGACTTGCCTAGGTTCATTGCCAATAACATGCTGTGCGCACTCCATCAAACTTTTGCCCAAACTGCCGTGGGCGATGATTAAAATGCCTATCATGGTCTTTCCTAAATGACTGCGTA
>SXVG01000039.1 GCA_005791685.1 Methylotenera sp.
AATCGGGTATTTGCCCACTTGGGCTTATTAAACGACTGGTCGCCGCTATTTAGCGCCATGCTGCCTACGGTGTTGTTTTTTCTGGCCGGGCTCACTATGCTGCAGCTCGCGGAACGAAGATAAGGCGGGTGTTCAGCCATCGGTCGTGTAAAAACAAATGGTCACGATCCAGCAGCGCCCATAAAAATCCCAGCCCCAATAAGCCTGCACTTAAGCTAGCCAGCACATACCTCGCCAGCGCCTGACGCCAGGACAAGGCCTGCCCCTGTTGATTGACCAATTTAATCCGCCAAGTTTGCATGGCCAAAGTCTGACCACTCTTGCGCCAACACCAGACAAAATACGACCCTAAACCTAACCACAAAAACAATTGGAAAAAATAACGCTTAAGGCCATGACTGGCATCGCCTAATAACAGGATAAACCCGCCGGCCAAAACAAAACACCAGGCCAGCACAACCAAGCCATCGTAAACTAGGCAAGCTAACAGCCTCAACAAACCAGGGCTAGCACTCTCCATCGCATTTGGCATCAGACTTTAATTCCATTCCGCATCGGGATCGGCATCCATGGGCTCGGCTCTCAATCTGGCCCGCTCTGCCTCCGGTAACTGCTGATACTCTAACCATTTTTTACGCAACTCGTTCTTCCTAAGCTCGGGCAGTTGTCGGAAATGCCGGTGGTTTTTTCTGGCATTTTCTCGCTCATACGGCGTCATGCGGCTCCATTTTGCCAAGCGCTTTTGCACCAAGACTTGCTTATCCGCCGGCATCTTTGGGTAGTCGCGGGCAATGTCCAACATCTTTTCGCGCTGCCACGGCCGCAAACTATCCCACTCAGAGGCCAAGGTATGCAATACATTGCGCTGCTCATCATTGAGCTGCGCCCACTTAAGCGCCTCACTTTCCGCCTGCGCCAGACCACTTAACAGCGCCAAGGCTAGCAGCAACAGCCCCAATTTTAATCTTGCTTGGAACCCAACCATGTATCAAATCCTTTGTCTGCAAAAGCCTCAGGCGGCAATTCGGAGGCCAATAAAAAAGCATCGCCCTGTTCTATGCTGTTGGTTACGCCCAGCTGCTGCGCCGCATAAAAAACCAAGGCCATGGCCACGCCTAACATAAGGCTAGACCACATGCGGTGCCGCTCAGCATAATGCTGCCATCCCTGCGCCAACCACTGCAAACCATGGCCTGCTTGTTTGAGCGTGTGCAAGCTCGCCACTTGCGCTTCACGATCAGCAAGATGTTGAACCGCCAATTGTCGAGAATGCGCCAAGGCTTGCAAGCTAGACGCGTCAAGATGTTGCGCATCGTCATTCAATACGCCGACCGCCCATAGCGCCAACGGCTCGTCTTCCGACAAGCTGCTTGACTGTTTATTATTCACCATGGCATTTTTAGCCATCACTCAACTCCCGAATCCAGACTCAAAACCGGCCAAATCCCCAATCAAACTTTGCTTATCCCATCCTTGTTTTTTCAAAACGCTGGCCAAAGCATGCACCGCTCTCGAGCAATGTGTTTTAACACTGCCGGCAGAACAGCCCATAATTTCCGCCGTCTCCGCCACATCCATCTCTTCCCAATAACGTAGCACAAAAGCCTCTCGTTGACGTGGCGGCAAATTTTTTAACGCGCCTTCTATCGAACGCATAATCTGAGCGCGTTGCAATTGCGCCGAGGGTTCTTGGCTGTCGTCTTTAACATCGATAGCCTCCAGTGGATCAGTGTCTTCACCGTCTGCATGGTGGCCAAAAGAAGACAATAAGCTGGTCCATAACTGCCGCACTTTTTGCCTACGCCAAAAATCACGCATGGTGTTTTGCAGTATGCGTTGAAACAGCATGGGGAATTCCGTGGCCACATGATCCCCGTACTTATCCGCCAGCTTGAGCATGGCATCTTGCACGATATCAAGGGCCGCATGGTGATCACGCACCGCGTACAGCGTCTGCCTATAGGCGCGACGTTCTACTGCCTCTAAAAAATCGGAAAGCTCTCTGCTGGTCGCCATAACGCTTATTACTTGGGTGCATCCATAAAAGCTAAGCTTAAGTTAGCAAATTTTAAGTATAGCAGGTTTGTGCGGCGCCCCGGATCACCTTAGCTTCAGCAAAAAACTAAACGGCGTGCGGCTATTTGTTTTCCATAGGCAGTGGAATTCGTTACAATCTAAGCCACGCATTATTGGAGATAAACCATGGCACGATTAATTTTTTTAGGCTTAATCATTGCGGTTATTTTTTACTTTGTTAAGCACTACCTGAGCAAAAAAACACCCCCTGACCCAGCCCACGACCAGCCGACCCAGCCAGTCACAGCAGACCAGCCCGACTCAGAAGACATGGTGCAATGCGCCACCTGCCAAGTGCATGTCACCAGAGCGGAAGCCTTTTTGCTTAAGCAGCATTTCTATTGCTGCCAAGCACACATCCCCAAAAAGTAGACCCTACCGTTCGACGGCGCCGGCAATAGCGTCTAAGGGTTTGTAGTTTTAGCTTAACACCAAGGCTAAATAGCTTAAATACAGCAAGCCATTGAGCAACAAATGCCAAACTAGAATACCGCCACGGCCGACCAAATAACGCAGCCATATCGCCGCCAGCAAGGTCATGGCTATGCCCAACACCACCTCAATACGCGGCTCCCAAGGCGTCAACATAATACCGATGGCCGGCAACAAGGTGCCTTGAAACACCATGGCACCGGTAATGTTACCGAAAGCCAAGGTGTCTTTGCCTTTGCGTATCCACAAGATGCTGTTCACTTTCTCCGGCAATTCTGTGGCAATCGGAATGATCAATAAAGACAGCAACAAAGCAGAAATGCCCATTAAATCAGCCGCCTCCTCAACCCCATGGATAAAGCCTTTGGCCCCAGCAATCAATAAGACTAAGCCTAAAATTAACTGCAAAGCGATCACCACGGTGTTGTTAGCCAAGCCTAGACGGCATAACAACATGGGGCCGCCAGCTTCGGTCGCATGGCCATCGGCCACCAGCGCTTTTGAAGCATTGAGGGTCATCATCACGTAGATGAAATAAATCATCACCATGCAAGCGCCTATGCCATAACGCACCGCGGTTAAGGTGTGTGGCACGTACATGGCCACCGCGGCAAAGCTAAAGGCGATGATAAAGAAATTGAGGTCACGGGTTAAGCCAGTCCGCTCCGGTCTTAAATGGCCCTTGGTGCCACGTCTACGCCAAACGGAAATAGCCATCAAGCATATGGACAAGGTGGCCAACATCAAGGGCGCACCCAAGATGGAGCCCACGCCTATCTCTTCATTGGTTGCGACATTTTGCGTACCGGCCAACAAGGCCAACAAAGGCACCATGGTTTCGGGCAGTGCCGTACCGACGGCGGCAAACAAGGAACCAGTCACCCCTTCGGAGATGCCTAGCTTTTCACCCAAATGCTCCAGCGCATTGGTGAACACTTCCGCTGCAATTAAAATCACGATCAGCATCAAAAATAATTGAAAAAATACCATGCGCTTATTCCTTGGATTTAAGTTAAATTGACTAGGCGACCATTTTATAGGATTAGCGCAATCTATACTGAAAATCCTTGCTAAAGTTCACGATAAAAAGACGTTTTAGCATAAAATTAGACCCTATGAACACCCATGCTATTGATGAAAATGGAATTGCGCTCAACGCGCAGTTTATTGCATCGGCCAATTTTGATGCACGGCCTGCCCATGAAATCAGTTTAATTGTGCTACACAACATCAGCTTGCCACCAGGGCAATACGGTGGCAACGGCATCGTAGCCTTATTCACCAACCAACTCGACCCGCATGCCCACCCTTATTATGCCGGCATAGTTCAAAACAAGGTATCGGCACACTTTTTAATTAGGCGCGATGGCGAACTCTTGCAATTTGTCTCTTGCCTAAACCGCGCTTGGCATGCCGGCGTCTCGCAGTGGCAGAACAGAGAACGTTGTAACGACTTTTCCATAGGCATAGAACTTGAGGGTTCCGACTTTGAAGCCTTTACCGAGCCGCAATACGCCCGCTTGCAAATTTTGCTGGCGGCACTGCGCCAACGCTACCCCATTCTAGCCACCGTTGGGCATGCGGACATTGCCCCAGGGCGAAAAACCGACCCAGGGCCATTTTTTGATTGGCAACGTATAATCACCACTTAATGAAAAGAAAGCTTTAATACCATGATGCTGCAAACTAAATCCTTGCTATTGATCGCTTTACTCTCGACGGCCTTACTTGGCTGCGGGGCTAAAAAAAGTGAGCAAGATCCAGCCGACGCCAAAAAAAATGGGCCCAAGCCCACGCTGGTCTCTGTCACCCAAGTCAAAAGGCAAGCGCTAGACATTACCGAGCAAGCCGTCGGCACACTGGAAGGCCTGACCAACCCAACCGTATCCTCGGAAGTCGCTGCACGGGTAGTCCGCATCCATGTCAACACCGGCCAAGCGGTCAAACAAGGGCAGTTAATCGCCACCTTGGATGCCACGGATTTTTCCATGCAAACGCAGGAGGCCCAAGCCGAAGTGGCGCGCATAGAGGCTTTATTAGCCAACCAAAACAAAACCGTGGAACGCAATCAAGTCTTAGTCGATAAGAAATTTATTTCGCAAAACGCCGTGGATAACGA